>JAIEPP010000089.1 GCA_019748335.1 Xanthobacteraceae bacterium | reverse complement strand
GAAGATCGGCCAGGGCGCTCAGACCGGCCTGAATATCGGTCACAAGCTTGGCGTTTTCAGCGCCGATCCGACCGGCATGCAATCCGCCGGGGCTGCGCCGCCCACGGACATGGAACTGCAGAGCTTCTGGAGCGTGCTGAAGAAGATCGGCCAGGGCGTTCAGACCGGCGTCAATATCGGTCATAACCTCGGTATCTTCAGCGCCGATCCGACCGGCATGCAATCCGCCACGGCTGCGCCGCCGACCGACATGGAGCTGCAGAGCTTCTGGAGCGTGCTCAAGAAGATCGGGCAGGGCGTTCAGACCGGCGTCAACATCGGTCACAACCTAGGCATTTTCAGCGCCGGTCAACCCGGCATGCAACCTGCCGCGGCGGCGCCGCCGACGGACATGGAACTGCAGAGCTTCTGGAGCGTGCTGAAAAAAATCGGCCAGGGCGCCCAGACCGGTCTCAATATCGGTCATAACCTCGGCATCTTCAGCGCGGGTCAACCCGGCGGCACGATGCACTAGAGTTGATGGCGAAGGGCTGGCGCAAGCCCGCCCTTCGCGCATCAGACACGGATGGAGTGATGGATGGCGGATTCGAACGCGCCCCAGGAATTTATCGTGCAAGGAGAGCCGGTCAGATCCGGTCAGCTCACCGATCACTTGAGACGCGAACCCGGCGTAAAGCCGGTCGCGCAGGTCGCGCCCGACGTTGTCATCCTTTCCATGACGAAGACACAGGCCGATCGCCTCAAATCAACGTTTGCCACCATCGTGGTGGAGCCGAACTCAGCACTGAAGCCATTCTGAAGCCATTCACCGCCGACTGATTTTTTGGTGGGCATCCAGCATCCACAGGACATGACGCGCAAGATCGAGGAGATTGCAAAATGACTGCAAGAAGCAGATCGGCAACTTCGGGCCACGGTGAAGCGCCCGATGCGGTGGCAAACGGCAGCGGCGCGCATTCGGAACAAGCGCCCCAGCCCGCAACTGCCGCAGCCGCCACACCGCCAGCGGCAGCAGCACGGACCGTCACGCCGGATTCAACAGCGC
The DNA here is from genome assembly GCA_019748335.1 of Xanthobacteraceae bacterium. Lineage (GTDB taxonomy): Bacteria > Pseudomonadota > Alphaproteobacteria > Rhizobiales > Xanthobacteraceae > Bradyrhizobium. The sequence goes on along the minus strand of JAIEPP010000089.1, from coordinate 31,363 downwards.
CTGCGACCAATGCTGGAGGTACCGCGGCGCCTGCACCGGAAGCGCTGGCCGGAACGATCGCTCCGCGTCGCGCGCAGTTCATGATCGCAACACGACAGCAAAGTGGAGTTGCGACCTTCAGCACTGATTTTGTGGTCCAGCAGCTCACCAACAGTCCTGAAATCGACGTGGTGAAGACAGTGCATCCGCCGCGCCTGTTCGGATTTCAAAGCGCGGACATTGGGCAAGCACCACTCAGTTCGCTGGTACTCGCTCGTATGGCTCCGGACAAAGCCAAGCTGCTGAAGACCCAGGCAGGAGCACGTCTTGTGGTCGAGCGCGATGCGCCGCTGGTCTACACGCTCGACCCGACTCCGCCGCACATTCCGGCTGTCAATCCCGGCGTACTGGTGCCGTTGGCAAATGGCTTCTCGGCGACTTTCGAGGTGATTGGCGAGGCCGGCCCGCTGGCGGAAGCCGAAATCTATGTTTTCGGCAGCGTGTGGCCGACACAGGGTGTCACCGACGCCAACGGCCGCGTGACGCTGAGCATTCAAGGCGAATCGCCGGATACCATCCGGTCGATCCTGGTCAAGCCGCGGGTCGACTACTGGACTTTCTGGCTCGATCGTCCGCAACTCGTCCCCGACAGCGTCAACCGGATCGGCGTGAAAGCGCTCGGCGCGTATCTGCGCGACTTCCCCGGCCGGCAGTTGATGGGCTGGGGTCAGCGAGCGATGGGTCTCGATCGTGTCCCCTCGTCCTATGACGGCGCCGGTATAAAAATTGCGATTATCGATTCCGGTGCGGCGCAAACCCATCGCAATCTGCACAACGTAACCCACGGCAAAAGCATTGTCGGCAATGACAGCATGGCCTGGACCGTCGATACTATCGGTCACGGCTCGCATTGCGCCGGGATCATCGCCGGCGGTCCGGTTGGAGCCAGTGGCGGCGTTCGCGGCTTCGCTCCCGCTGCCGAGATCCATGTCTGCCGGATATTCCCTGGAGGCCGGTTCAGCGATCTCGTGTCTGCGCTCGATTACTGCATGGAGAACGGCATCGACGTCGCCAACATGAGTCTGGGCGGCGGTGACCCTTCGCAGATCATCGAGGAACGGATCGTGCGGGCCAAGCAGATGGGCCTGGCGTGTATCATCGCCGCCGGCAATTCCTCGGGGCCGGTACAGTTTCCTGCCTCGACGCCGCATTGTCTGGCGGTCGCCGCCTTGGGCAAATGGGGCGAATTTCCCGATGACAGCTACCACTCGCAGCAAGGGCTGGATGGCTTTCAGAGCCGCGACGGATATTTTCCGGCGAAGTTCAGCTGCTTCGGGCCGGAGATCGACGTCTGTGCACCGGGCGTCGGCATCGTCTCGTCGCTTCCATCGGACGGCTTCGGCGCCTGGGACGGCACCTCAATGGCGACTCCGCATGTCACCGGTCTCGCCGCGCTCGTGCTGGCACATCACCCGGACTTCAAGGGTGCTTTCCAGAATCGCGACGGGCGCCGCGTGGAGCGGTTGTTCCAGATCCTGAAGGAGACATCGACTCCGTTGCAATTCGGCGATCCAAATCGTACCGGCGCCGGATTGCCGAATGCGATGCGGGCGTTGGGCCTCGAAGGCGGCGTGGTTGCCGCGCCTGTCGCCGCCGATCCCTCGATGGATGCGCTCCGCCGTCTGCTCGGACTGGCGCAAGCCGGTGCGCCGAGCACGGTTCCGTCCGGTGCGTTGGCGCCCCAGTCCGTTAATCCGATGCAGAACGGCGCGGCTCCGGTCGCGCGCGGTCCGGCACAGACAACCGGCATGAGGCCCGATCCTGGGACGACGGATCCCAGCCCGGCGCAGATTCGAGACATCATGAAGCAGGTTGGACTGTTGTAGGCGGCGGCCTTCGCTCGTTCCGCGAGCGAAGGCTGGCTTGCCGAGGCGTAGCTCGCGGACACAGTCCGCCCGATGTGGATGTCGATGCAGTTTGACGCGCTGGCGGATGGCAAGGCCGCCAGCGCGTCGCCTGCGCCGTCAAGGCGCCGCGCAGCGCTCGCTGCGACGCGATCCGACAGATCGCAACAGATCAATTGACTCTCCTGTTCAACGACCAGATGATCGGCTCTGAGAAGATCGGCAAACGATACAACGCGACCGGGCGAACGCTCGGCCGATGCCGCCAGGCATCGCAGGGGGAGACGATGATGAGGTCACTGATCGCCGCAATCGCGGCCGTTTTTTTGTCCGCGCACGCTGTGGCGGCGCAGAACTTCCCGACCCGGTCGATCTCACTCGTCGTGGCGGCAGCGGCCGGGGGCACGACGGACGTTCTGGCCCGGATCGTGGCCAAGCGCATGGGCGAAGACCTCGGCCAGACCGTCGTCGTCGAGAACGTGCCCGGTGGCGGCGCAACCGTCGGGACCCGTCGCGTGGTCCGTTCGGAGCCCGACGGCTACACGCTGATCTTCGGCAACATGGGCTCGCTGGCCGCGAATGTCTGGCTTTTCCCCCAGCTCGGCTTCGACCCGCGCCAGGATCTCGCGCCGGTCGGTCTTGTCGCTGTCGTGCCGATGGTCCTGTCGGTAAGCAAGCAGAGCGGCATCCGCGACCTCGCCGGTTTTCTCGCGACGCTGCGGGCGAAGCCGGGCGCGCTCAATTTCGGTCATGCGGGCCCGGGCACGACCGGGCATCTGGCTGCCATCACCTTCCTGCATGTCACTCAAACGCAGGCCCACGACATCCCCTACCGGGGCGCTGGGCCCGCGCTCAACGACCTCGTTGCCGGCCAGATCGACGCCGTGATCGACCAGACTGTCACCATGATTCCGATGCACACCGGCGGCAGCGTCACGGCGATTGCGACCTCGAGCCCCGGCCGCCTCGCGCAAATCCCTGACGTGCCGACCTTCGCCGAGGCCGGCGTACCCGCTTTCGACCTGACGGTCTGGAACGCGATCGCCGCACCCGCTGCCACCCCGCGGCCGGTCCTCACACGCCTCGAAACCTCGCTGAAGACCGCGCTCGCCGATCCGGACCTGCGGCGCCGCTTCGACGAACTCGCCGCCGATATGCCCCAGCCCGACCAGGTCGGAGCGGAGCCGCTGCGGCGGCTGATCGCATCCGATATCGAACGCTTCGGCCCGATCATCCGGGCTGTCGGAGTGAAAGTGGAGTAGCAGCTTGCAGCTGGCGCAATATCGCCCTGCTGCAAGGAGGCAATCCTGCCGGATGATTTCCATACAGCGACCGCGTGCGCATCCGCGGTAGATTGCCGGTTCAAGCCCGGCAACGAAGCTTGATTTTCGTTTTGTCCCAATTGTTTGCGTCACAGTCCAAGTTTGATACCCGCCGCGATGCTTAGGGTTCGCGCATGACGAATCCCGCACGCGTAGGCTCCTTCGCCGGGAAGACGGTCGCCGGCACCGCGCGCCGGAATGCGACCGAAGCAACCAGCTTCGCGACCGACCGCCTCTCGACCGACGATCTGCCCGAACAAGATCGCCTGGCGATCTGGCGCGAGTACTGCCTATACCGTGCTCCGGGCCGATATCGAGCCTGCTGAAGACGCGCCGTTTCACGCCACCATGACATCGCGTCGCCTGCCCGGACTGCAATTGCTGTGGGCGACTTTGTCGACCTCGCGCTGCTGGTGAACTGCAGCGGAGCCCTTGCCATGGCCGCGGCCGGCCGCGAGGTGGTACTCGTGAGGGTGTTTCCGAGCGATCGTTTTCGCTCCGGATTCCACGCGGCATCCTCTCGCCGCTACTCGCCGACGTCGATGCCGCGGTCATGCGTCACATCGCCCGAAAGATGTGGTTCGTGGATGAACTGAGTGTGGTTCACGATGTCGGCGCGCCCAAGCGTGATCCTGAAAAAGAACCGCAGTGTCGAGACGCTTTGGTTGAGGGTCGGAACGCCGGCGCCACTCGTCGCCAGATGAAGTTGATAGCGACGCACGTCCTCGAAGCTCGCAGTATCGGGCGAGCGGCCGAGGAAGGTGGCGAAGTTCTTGACCCGCTGCACGTCGTCATGCTGAGTCTTCGGCGTTAACTTGCGGATCGTCATGTCTTCGATCATGCGCTGTCGCAGCGGGCTTGTGGCCTCATCGGTCATGGGGGATGCTCCTGTCTTGATGAAGGTTGCGAACCCCTCATCTCAAGACAGGACGCCCCACCGCGCTATCCCATTGACCGTGTCGCCCGCAGCAGGCCCTACCGCGCGAGCGGTTTAGTCCGATGGCACAAAGCGGCCGTTGGCGACGGCCGCCAAGTCAGTCCGCCAGATAATCTCGCGACACCTCATACAACTAGATCTACCACGAGAAGCAAGACGCTGGAGACAAGGCCAGCAAACGGCACCCAGCGCGGGCAAATAAAAGCGCCAACGGCGCCGCCACATTTCTGCCCTTGATTCGGATCAGCGCCAAATTAATGGTCGCGAAAATAACAAGAGTGAAACGCGCCGTCAGATCTGCGAGGCCGGCGAGAGGTACCGCCAGTGCAAGCACCAAGATAGCTCCAACGCCGATGGCCGTCGCCAGGAGAGGCGTGTGTGTCACCGAATTCAATCTTGCGAGCACCTTTGGCAAGTTACCCTGGTCGGCAAGACCATAGATAACGCGGCCAATCATGATCATGTGAACGATGATGCCGTTCAGCGTCGCGACAACGGCGATTGCGCTCAAGGTGAGCAGTGGCAGGCCTGTAAGACGCTCGAAGACGAGGGCAAGGGGCGCCGATGAGCGCGCGAGTTCCTGTGGAGGCACCGCCGTCACGGCGATCCACACGACAAGCGCGTAGACAAGAGCGGTCAAACCCAGGGTCAGGAACAGTGCGCGGGGCAGGGTGCGACTTGGTTGCTTCATCTCTTCAGCGACGTTGACCAGATGCTCGAACCCAATGAAGGCAAAGACCGCGATGAGCGACGTTCCGGCTATTCCCATCCATGCCGCCGAATCACCGGAAGATGGCCAGATTTCAGGAAGGCGCGTGACGACGTCGGTCCCATGACCAAGGCCGGCGATGATGATCAGCACGAGGCCGCCCACTTCAACGAGAGTCATAATCGCAGCGAAGGTGACCGACTGAACCGTAGCGAGGCATGCCACGGCACCCATCGTAAGGACAACCGCAGAAATGATCCATGGAGCAGTTGCAGACAGAAACACGGCAACATAGCCCGCACTACCTACGCTGATCGTGGCGGCTGATACCGTTGCGGTGGCGACCACGAGCAATCCTACACCGAGACTGAGCCATTCGCGGTTGAATGCCGCTTGCACATAGGCGGCCTCGCTGGCGCTCACCGGCATGCGCGTTCCCAATTCCGCAAAGGATGCTGCACTAAACGCCATCACTAGTGCTGCGCCAATGAAGGCGAGAGGCGCATGCATGCCGCTACGGCCCGCCGCAATGCCGACTAGAACGTAGATGCCGGCTCCTATGGTGACGCCAAGTCCATAGAGCACCGCGTGGGTCAGTGTGAGTGACCGGACAAGGCGCGGCGACGCCTCTTGCGTTGCTCCAGACTGAACAGACATTCAACGTTCTCCTCGCTGGGTCCAGCCGGGACGCCTCATGGAAGATAAATGCAAAAGTATGCCATAATGCAGGAGCTGGACGTCGAAAATCGGCGCTAACTGTATTCGCTCGCGTCAAGGGCGCGGCGCGTCGGGGAGCCGACGGTGGTGCGGACCAGTAGGTACCGCCACGCAACCCGCAGTCTCCTAATCATCATCTTTCTTTCTTGAACCCCGTGCTTTTGGCTCGTCGTGAGCATTGCGGTGACAGGAGACACAGTTCTCAAAGTTCGAAATCCCCTCCTTCAAGTGTTTCGCTCTGAGGGCGCTTGGCTGGTGTTCGTGGCATCCGAAGCAGGTGTACCGACCAAAATCGCTGCTGGTATGGCATGTTACGCATGTCGCATTATGGTCGCGGTCCAACTCGAAGAAGCGACTGTGATCTAGCGTTGCCGGCTTCCAACGATCGCGGCTATGGCATTGGCTGCAGGTTGCCGCCGGATCACGGTGAAAATCGTTAACAGGCGCCGTATGACAGGTAGTACATTTAGCGCTCATCGCCGGATCCAGCAGCGAGTGAGAAAAGTTCACCCGGCTTGTGGCCGTGAAGCTCGGCAAGGGATGATCACTATGGCAGGCCATGCAGTCTTTCGAGGCCAACGATCGGTGAAACGGCACCTTGTCGGCCGTTCGAGCGATCGGTGCACCTGTCGTCGTTTGCAATCCGATGTTAGCCACAACGTGACAGCGGATGCATCGCTCGGCGACAGCGCCGCGCAGGGGGGCATGGCAAGCAAAACAGTCTGCTGTCAGTTTCTCATGGGCGGCGATCAGTGGCCCGGGGCTGACCATTCGGTGCGGATAGATGAAGGCGAGGGCAATAAGCACCGCGAGAATAGCTGCGATAGCTGTCAAAACCCAACGTCGCGTCATTTCCAGCCCCAAAACAGGAAGATGCTCAGAACATGTGCCATAGCCAACACCGCAAATGCGAGCGTGATAGGGTAGTGAACCACTCGCCATTGCCTGACGACGCCGAGGGTGAGGCTGTCCCAGTACAGACGCTCTTCGATCTCGTTGGCCAACAATCCCTCGTCACGCATGTGTCGAGTTGTTTCTTCCAGGCGCTTGCTGGCTCGTTGAAGTAAAAATTTCCCGGTTAGCCCACTGCCGACGTTGATAAGCATGGCGATAACCGCCAGCCAAGCGAGGATCGCGTTAAAGTGGACACCGGCGTGAACCAGGATTAGTAACGACCCGGCCCATGCCATGCGCTCGTGTAAGCGCAGCAGGGTGACAGGCTTTCCGACATCGATCAGCTTTCGCTTACGCAGCGAATACCCGAAGGAGGAGAGGATCAGTAGGACTCCAAAGATGCCGAGATAGCGACCGATCCACACGGCGCCAAGTACATGCAAAACCGCATCAATCAGCAGGGCGGCGCCAGCGAGCGCGGCCAAAGACAGATAAAACGGCAATACTTCACGGCTAAGCAGGCTGCCTTTCATGGTCGTCATGCCAGTGGAGCAGCTGTAAAAAGAGACGCCGCGGCATTGCCTGCGCTGCCGACGCGGATCGTCGCGGCAGATATCGTGGCGGCCGTAACCACGCGAAGCCCCACACCGAGACTGAGCCAATCGTGTTTGAAGGCCGCTTGCACGTAGGCAGCTTCGCTGGCGCTCATCGGCAAGCGCGTTCCCAACTCCGCAAAGGATGTTGCACTGAGCGCTATCACCAGTGCTGCGCCAATGAGGGCGAGGAGCGCATGGCCGCTACGGCCCGCTGCAACGCCGACGAGAACGTAGAAGCCGGTCCCTATGGTGACGCCAAGTCCACAGAGCACCGCGTGCGTCAGTGGGAGTGACCGAATAAGGCGCCGTGACACTTCCCGCGTTGCCGACTGGATAGCCATTCACGTCCTCCCGGCTCGATTGATGCGCCCAGTGTTGGCGCAAACTTCCAATCGCTCGCTCGTCGGCCAATGTCGCGCCTCAAGCGCGTTAAACCGACACTCTGTTAGCTTGTCTCATCAGACTGAACCTTGATCCATCGCAATGGCAAATCGCCGTTCGGCTATTGAGGGCCGACAGCCTTATCGGGCGTCTGCGGCAGGCTAATTCTATTCGCCGGTGGTACTCAGTTCAGAAACCATTCTGAGAGCTCCTTCTCGGACGCAATAATTCTCTTCGGCTTTACAGGATTGATCGTGCCTGCGGCAAGGCGGATGCCTTTCGCAAGAATAGCCAGCGCGAAGGCCTTCGCTTCTGTCTCGGTCGCAAAGCTCATCGTTTCGCACCTGTAGTGCCGCTCAACGACAGCGTCTCTTGCTTCGAAGGAGACGTGCCAGGTTGGCTTCATTGGTTCAAAGGAGTGAGGCGCGGGCTAATAGTCGTAAATCAGCCCGGTCCTCCACGCGGTAAGCCAACAAACTCATTTTAGTCCGCCGTTTGCCCGGGGCCCTCCGAGATCAACGGAATCTGCGCGCCGGAAGTCAGCATCGGCGCCAGTCTGATCGCCCATTTTAGCCTTCATCGTCCCGCGCTCATGAAATAGGGCAGAGTTCTTCGGATCATGATTGATGATCACGTCGTAGTCAGAGATCGAGCGTTCGAACAGGCCTTTGCGACCGAATGCTACCGTACTGTTGTAAAATGCAGCGAAATAGTCCGGCTTCAGTTGAATGGTGCGATCGAAGTCCGCAATTGCGCGATCAAGCTCGCCCTTATTCATGAACGCCGCTCCGCGATTGTTGATCGCGACGTAATATTCGGGCTTCAGGTGTATGGCCTGATCATAGTCCTCAATGGCGCGATCGATTTCGCCATTCGACCTGAAAGCTGCGCCCCGGTTGTTGTACGCAGCGACGAGTTGGACCAGCATCCGCTCGCCCGCCTCAATTACCGCGGTGCAGCCACGGATGGGAAGATCGACGGAGGATCCACCGGCGCGTGCGCACGAGGTCCAATCCTCAACGGTCACTGCCGACGTCGTGGTTACCCAGAAGGCAACCAGAAGCGCCGTCGTAACAGCGGTTGGCATGAGCATACGGGCTATATCCGTTCTGCGAATCATTCGCGACAAGCTTGATACCTCGGCGGAATCGCATCGCGCAGGCGCAAGGGGCTGCGAGAGCACGAAATTCGGTATCTAGTCTGACAGACCTTACCTGACAAATCGCTGACATGGATCAGCAGCGTGCTGTCATGCTCTCGGGAGTATTTCGGCTGTGTCAGCAAACGCCGGCAAAACCATGTGATCCGCTGGCGCTGACAAGCGGCAGGGTTCCGCTGAACTTGAATATTCCGTCCGGGCTCTCGCGCGTCTATCAGTTTGCATCAATCGAGTCAGGCGCTCGATGATCCGCCCAAGTATCCAGCGCATGTGCAATTGCGACGTGCTCGCATATGGAGATTGAGACTATTTCGCGATTGATCTGCATCAATCACCGGCCCGCGATGGATGCGAGGATCTCAACATGATCAACTCAATACTCGAGTAGAAGCGATGAATTCAAGGAAACTGATTTCGATAACGGCAGTCGCACTTCTCTGCCTGACAGGAGTACTTCGGCCCGCATTTTCGCACAGCGGGGTAACCCAGGATCGCTGGAATCCTGCCCATCTCCAGAATCTGCCGCCGGGAATCCGCGTGATTGTACAAAAATGGGAAGCAGCCTGCGGTGGATCACCTGCCGCCGCGCAGCAGTTTGCGCTCTATCTAACTGTTCCCGGCGCTGAATTTTTCGCCCTTCATTTTGATGATTTCCGTTGCGGCAATAAATCAGTCCATTGCAGCACCACAGGATGTCTGCACGAAGTCTATGTCGCTATTAAAGGACAATATCGTCGGGTGCTTACAGTGCACGCTCGTGATATTCGATTGCTTCGCGACCAGAATGCGGCCTTGGTCGAGATATCCGGAGTAGATGGCAAGATAAGAACAGTCCGATGGAATGGCCGCCGATTTGTTGGGTGATAAGAGGGGCTCGGGCTGCGCGGGGTGGGTAACCGGGAGGAAGCCTCGCGTGTGCGAATGTGCCTCGCTTGACACAAATCAACTGCGAGAGATCTGACAGGAATAAACGAATTCCGGTGAAAGCTCGATTCGCTTCATCGCCGGCATACAGGGAACATTGGTGATGCATTTTCGTGAAGCGAGCTTGTGTCTGCGCTGTTGGCAGACCTTGGCTCGAGCCGTGCTTGCGCTCGCGTTCATTGGTCTTCCTTCCCTGTCGATGGCTGAGGAAGAGGTGAAGCTCACCCCCGCGCAACTACAAACCCTGGGAGTTCGCGTCGTGCATCCGGTTTCGAGCCGGACCGATAAGACTCTGCCGTATCCCGCCCAGATAGTTATTCCCACTCCCCAGCTGTGGGTCGTGAGCGCCCCAGTGGCCGGCATGGTCAATGGTCTGTCGGTTGCACGAGGCGACCGCGTCGACTCCGGCCAGCCGCTCGTCACGCTTGAGAGCCCGAGCTTTGTGTCGCTTCAGCGGGAATACCTGCATGCCTTCGCGCAGGACGTACTTGCTGCCCAGCAGCTCAAACGGAACACCGACCTGTTTGAAGGAAAGGTGGTGCCGCAGCGCGTTCTGGAGACCACTCAGGCCGAAGCTCGGCAGGCAAGCGCCGCCGTGGCGGAACGGCGGCAAATGCTTCGGCTCAGCGGCTTCTCAGACGAGGCAATTTCACGCCTGACCAGCGAGACGGCAATTACATCAACCCTTACGGTCGTCGCGCCTCAGTCGGCAACGGTCGTTGAGATCGTGGTGTCCCCGGGCCAGCGGGTGGAGCAGGCGGCGCCGCTCGTCAAACTCGCACGATTATCGACCTTATGGGCCGAGATTGCGATTCCGGCGTCGAGCATCCGCGCCATCCGGCCCGGTGCGAGAGTGGAAATCGACGGCTACGCGATCCCGGGCCAGGTCGTACTGGTTTCGGAGACGACCGATACAGCGACCCAAACCATCCTGGTGCGGGCAGAAGTGCCGAACTCGGGTGAGCTACGCCCCGGACAAACTGCCGCGGTACGGGTCAGCTTTCTTTCCTCCGGTGACAGTGCCTGGGAGATCCCGTACAGCGCGCTTGTCCGGCGGGGAGACAAGGCGTCGGTCTTTGTTGCAATTGAAGGCGGATTTCGGCTGGTGCCGGTGACGCTGCTCGCCGAGGATCAGGATCATGTCGTGGTCTCGGGTGCGATCGCGGACAAGGACGAAGTGGCCGTCAGCGGCATCTCTGCCCTTCGAGGGATCTTGCTGCGGCTCGGAGCCGAGTGATGCTCGAGCGTTTGGTCGCTTTCGCGCTTTCGCAGCGCATGTTTGTCGCCTTGAGCGTCCTTCTGCTCATCGGCGCGGGCTTTGTTGTTTTGCCTACCTTGCCGATCGACGCGTTTCCCGACGTCTCACCCGTCCAGGTGAAGGTGATCATGAAAGCGCCCGGTCTCACCCCCGAGGAGGTTGAACAGCGGATCACGGTTCCAATCGAGCTCGAACTGCTTGGATTGCCCAACAAGAAGATCCTTCGCTCGACGACAAAATACGCGCTCGCCGATATCACCCTCGACTTTGAGGATGGTACGGACATCTACTGGGCTCGCAACCAGGTCTCGGAACGCCTGTCCAACGTCGCGCGCGATCTTCCGGAAGGCGTGACGGGCGGGCTCGCTCCAATCACGAGCCCTCTCGGCGAAATGTTCATGTTCACGATCGATAGTCCTGATCTCTCACTGGCCGAGCGGCGAAGCCTGCTCGACTGGGTGATCCGGCCGGCGCTGCGGACTGTTCCAGGAGTTGCCGACGTCAACTCGCTCGGCGGTCATGTCCGGGCCTTCGAGATTGTGCCGCTCGACGATGCTCTCGCGGCACGCGGCATTTCGTCTGACCTGTTTCGGCGGGCGATCGAGACCAATAGCCGCAACGACGGCGCAGGCCGCGTTAACCAGGGCGAAGACAGTGCCCTGGTCCGCATCGAGGGCAGCATTCGCTCGATCGATGACATCAAGGCCATTGTGGTCGATACCCGGGACGGCATTCCCATACGGGTCAACGATGTCGCTCGCGTTCAGGTGGGTTCGCTGACGCGTTATGGCGCCGTCACGATTGACGGTCACGGCGAAACGGTAGAAGGGCTCGTGCTCGGCCTGCGCGGTGCCAATGCCGGCCAGCTCGTCCGCGACGTTCGTCAGCGTCTGCAGGAGCTGCAGCCTTCGCTGCCGAAGAGCGTTACCATCAACGTGTTCTACGATCGAAGCCGGCTGGTCGGCCGCGCCGTCGGAACCGTGGTCCGGGCATTGGGTGAAGCGACGGTCCTCGTCATCGTCCTGCTGCTGCTGTTCCTCGGCAATTGGCGAGCTTCGCTGGTGATCGCCCTGAGCCTGCCGCTCGCGATCATGATCGCGCTGATTGTCATGCGCGTGGTCGGCATGTCGGCCAATCTGATGAGTCTCGGTGGTCTCGCGATCGCTATCGGCATGTTGATCGACGCCTTGGTGGTCGTCGTCGAAAACATCGTGGGAAACCTAAGCAAGGATCAAGAAGGAAACACGGCGCCGCTCATCCATATTGTGTTCCGCTCGGTCTGCGAGGTGCTGGAGCCGGTTGCAACGGGTGTCATGATCATCATCATCGTTTTCGTACCGCTGCTCGCGCTGCAGGGTCTTGAGGGAAAGCTGTTCATCCCCGTGGCGCTCGCGATCATCTTTGCGCTGGCCGCCTCGCTGTTGCTGGCGCTCACGGTACTTCCGGTAGCGACTTCGTTTCTTCTCAAGGCGGCCCCGCACCGGGAACCCTGGCTGATCCGCCATGCTTCACGGGGCTATGCGCCGGCGCTCGGCTGGGCACTGGCCAATGAGCGCAAGGTGATGGTAGCGGCGGTTGCCGCCCTCGTTGCGGCGGGCTTCGCTTACACCCAGCTCGGCAAGACATTCATGCCGACCATGGACGAAGGCGACATCATCGTCAGCGTCGAAGCCATTCCGTCCATCAATCTCGATCAGTCGATTGCGATCAATGCAAAACTTCAGGCTGCCATTCTGACGCAAGTACCCGACATCGCGGGGGTTATCGCTCGAACCGGATCGGATGAGCTCGGCCTCGACCCGATGGGACCAAATCAGACCGACACGTTTCTGGTTCTAAAGCCGCCGGAGGAGCGAAAGACGACCGACAAGTCCGTCCTTCTTCAGCAGCTTCGTCGTGTGCTCAGCGATTTTCCGGGAATGTCCCTCAGCTTTACGCAGCCGATCGACATGCGTGTCCAGGAGATGATCAGCGGCGTGCGTGGCGATGTCGCGGTGAAGATCTTCGGTCCTGACATTGCCAAGCTAAATGAGATTGCAAGCAGGCTGTCTGCGATTTTGTCCGGCATCGATGGCGCAGAGGACGTTTACACGACGCTCAACGAAGGCGCGCAATATTATACGGTTGCGGTAAATCGGCTGGAGGCCGGCCGTCTCGGATTGGCCGTTGATTCGATTGCTGCTTCTCTGCGAACTCAGATCGAAGGCCGGACCATCGGCACAGCGCTTGAAGAGGGGCGCCGCACGCCGATACTGGTTCGTGGCAGTGAGACGACCCGTGAAGCGCCTACCATGCTGGCCAATCTGCCTCTGACGCTTGCGTCCGGGCAGCATGTGGCGCTCTCTCAGGTTGCCCGTATTCATCGCGTTGATGGTCCCGTCAAGATAGATCGTGAGGACGGCACACGGATGAGCGTGGTCCGATCCAATGTTCGAGGTCGCGATATGGTAGGCTTTGTCCAGGCTGCGCAGCAGAAGGTGGCGGCAGAATTGGAGCTGCCGCAGGGCTATCGGCTCACCTGGGGCGGTCAGTTCGAAAACCAGCAGCGTGCCGCCGCACGCCTGTCGGTCGTCGTTCCCGTTGCCATCGGACTTATCTTCGTTCTGCTTTTCACCACGTTCGGTTCGATCCGCCAGGCGCTGATGGTCCTGGTGAACATCCCCTTCGCCCTCATCGGCGGTGTCTTTGCGCTTGTCCTGACGGGCGAGTATCTGTCGGTTCCAGCTTCGGTCGGATTCATTGCACTGCTCGGAATCGCCGTCTTGAACGGCGTTGTGCTGGTCTCCTACTTCAATCAGCTGCGCGCCCGTGGTGTTCCGGAGGATCGTATTGTCGTGGAAGGCGCCAAGCGCCGCCTTCGGCCGGTGCTGATGACCGCCAGTATTACCGCGCTCGGACTCGTCCCGTTGTTGTTCGCTTCCGGCCCCGGATCGGAAATTCAGAAGCCCCTGGCCATCGTGGTGGTCGGCGGATTGCTGACGTCGACGCTCTTGACCCTGATACTTTTGCCGATCCTTTATCGCCGATTTGGCAGTGTCGCGAAGAGGGCCAAATGACGGTTGAGCCTGTATGCCTGACACTGATCGCGGCTCGCAAGCTTCGCGAAGAGCTGTTCGATTATCTCGGCGAGCAGCGCGATCTGGTTTCCGGATTCACGGCAACTGATGGCGCCGGTCACGGCCCGACGGTACAGTTGCATACGACGTCCGAGCGGGTCAAAGGTCACGCCGATGAGGTGCTGGTGCGGATAATTCTGGCAAAGCAGGATGCCGCGCGATTGCTCGCCCGGCTCAAGACAGCATTTGGCGGAACCAGACTCGTATATTGGGTCATGCCAGTCGCGGATTTCGGCGTGATTGACGACCACGAAGATAAAGCTGAAAATTGAGTGGAACGCCTCAAGGCATCGCTCAGCGTCGAAAGTCACGCCGATTCGAAGGCTTCGGCATCACGGTGCTCAGCCGGCGACCAGGCCGTAGAAGGCGCCAGCCCAAGCCGCAACAGCAACCAGAATCAATCCCGGTATCACGCGGGCGGCAAACGAAAGACCGCCACTCGTGGCAGCAAGGATGATCTTGCTGATCGTATTCGTGGAAAGGCCGGCCAGAATGGGCAGGAGTGCATCGGATGCAGCGAGTTTTCCTGATGCAACAAGCGAAGCAACCGAGACCGCGGCCGAGTGTGTATCGGCGAAACCTGCGATGGCTGCGGCGAAGATGATTCCGTTTTCGCCGAACTGGTCCTGCAGGGCGGCGGATGCCACGAGGATGACGGAAAGAGTTAGCGCAAAGACGAATGCCGTCCAAAGACTGAACGCGCGGCCGCTCTGCAATTCGGCTTCATTCTTCTGTCGCAGGGTCAGCAGGGTGAAGGCGGTCCCGTAGACGGTCGCAGCTATGCCGGCGCATATCAGGGGAAAGGCCAAAGATATCAGGGTTGCCATGCTGGTGCTGGCCAAAACCAGCGCCATTTGAACGATCGTTGCAACCGTCGACAATACGGCGCCCGCAACCGCCGCGGCTAATACATCGTTGGCCTTGGCCGCACGTGCGCCCATGGCCGCGATGGTTGCAGTGCTTGAAATGAAGCCGGAAGCCAGGCCCGAGACCGGAAGGCCGAATCTGGCGCCGAGTAGGCGTACCGCAACATAGCCTGCCGCGCTGATGGCCATGATAAGTATGACGACAACCCAAATCGCGTGTGGATTGAACGCACTGTAGGGTCCCATGGGACGATCGGGCACGAGGGGCAGGATGACCAGCGTTGCTCCTGCGAACAGCAGGGCGTCCTCTAGTTCATTTTCCGTGAGGATGTCTGCGACGAACCGATGAAGCCGGGATTTGGCAGCGAGCACTATGGCAACCGTCACCGCGAGCCCGCCAGCAAGCGCCGGATGTTGCATCGAAAGCCCACCGAGCAACGCGGTTGCCGTCAACGCGATTTCGGTCGTAAGTCCGGGATCCTCTTCATGCCCCCGCCAATAAGCGAGTGCGATCAGGGCGATGATGCCTGCGGTGGTGATCGCAAGCATTGTTTGGCCACCAACGAGGAAGCTGATGGCGCCGGCAAGCGAAGTAACAGCAAACGTTCTTATTCCGGCGGGCGAACGCAATGGGCCAGAACCCTTCCGGCGTTCGCGTTCGGCGCCGATCAGGAGGCCGAGCCCCAGTGCGACGGCGAGGTTGAGGATCACGGGATCGATGACGGTCATTCTTCCGCTTTCCGGCGTTGAAACGTTGCGCCTGAAGACCTGTGCGTATCACAGGAACGCCATTTGAGGAATTGCTGCCGTCGCAATCTCGGTCAGAGCGCATTCACCTGGCTGTCCAGCCGTCGGTTGTATGGTGATTGCCTCCCCCAAACGCAGCAAAATCTTCATGTCGACTCGGTTGACTGTCAGCGCCGAGCATGGTGGCAGTGGGCCGTCACTGTTCGTGATGCAAGTTCCGATCGGGGTGGTCGAAAACCAGTCCTCTGCAACCGCGCCTGATCCAACAGGAAGTCGATATGCGCACCTTTGAAGACAGAGTTTTCCTCGCTTTGGTCATCGCGGTATCGTTCGCCTTCGGATGGATTCTCTGGCCGTTTTACGGTGCCATTCTCTGGGGTGTCGTCGCGGCTATCGTGTTTGCTCCGTTGTACCGACGATTGTCGCAGGCAATGCAGCAGAGGCACAGCCTGGCAGCGATCGCGACGGTCATGATCATTGTGACCATGGTAATTCTGCCACTGACGCTAGTCGGTGCGGCGCTGGCACGGGAAGCATCCGGCGTATACGGACGAATCCAGTCCGGCGAACTGGATCTCATTCGCTCATTCCAGCAGGTCTTGGACGTACTTCCTGTCTGGGTCACTGGTCTGCTCGACCGCCTTGGTCTTGGGAGCTTGGGCGGGGTACAGGAGAAAGTGTCCAGCGCACTCTTGAAGGGGAGCCAATTCCTTGCCGCACAGGCATTTAATATTGGTCAAAGCACGTTCGGATTCTTTGTGAACCTCTTCGCCATGCTGTACCTCCTGTTCTTTCTGTTTCGCGATGAGAATACGCTCTCCAAGCGCATTAAAGACGCCATACCGCTTCACCGTGAACAGCTGGATGCTCTCCTGCTCAAGTTCACCATCGTTATCCGCGCGACGGTCAAGGGAGATTTGCTCGTCGCTCTGCTGCAAGGAGCGCTCGGCGGGTTGATATTTTGGCTTCTGGGTATAAACGCGTCGTTGCTATGGGCGGTTTTGATGGCCTTCCTGTCCTTGTTGCCTGCGATCGGATCAGGCTTGGTCTGGATGCCGGTGGCGGTCTATCTTCTTGCAACCGGCGCCATCTGGCAGGGTGTCGTCCTGATCGCCTACGGTGCCCTCGTCATTGGCTTGGTAGACAACTTGCTGCGACCGAAGCTCGTAGGTAAGGACACCAAGATGCCGGACTATGTGGTGTTCTTCTCGACGCTTGGCGGAATCGAAGCCTTCGGTCTCAACGGCTTTGTCATCGGTCCCGTAATCGCGGCCATGTTTATCGCTGCATGGGATATTTTCTCGACGTCGAGACATAGGAATGACGACGCGATCGCTTGAGGTGTTTCGGCATCCTATGTGACAAAAGGTAGAGTTAGGGTTTTGCTAACGTCCGAGTGGCATCTGGTTCATACCGGCGAACAAAGCGCCTGATGAGCGGTCCAAAGAGCAATGGGAGCGCACTCATCAAGAAAATAACTCCCCACATTCTGAGCTCCGGCGCGACCATGTGCAGCATGTATGCCAAGCTCGGGACATACGCCGCTGTTAGCAGGATGCCGGCGCAAAGCGCCAGCGCCGCCCACATCCAGCGATTTCGGCTGACTTCATTGTCGATCAGCCCTGACCTTTGATGGCGCATATTGAAGACGTGCCAGAGTTGGCTAAATGCCAGTGTCAGGAACGTCACCGTCACCGTCGCTTGCTCGTCCAGGTTTAGTCCGAAGCGAGCAAGGGCAAGGGCTCCAAATGTCGCGATGGTCAGTGTGATACCGTACAGGACAATCGCGAGCCATTGGCTGCGACCGAGAATCGGTTCCTTCGGATGGCGCGGTTTCCGCTTCAATATGTCCTTGTCGCCTTCGCCCATAGCGAGGGCAAAAGCCGGGAAGACATCCGTTACGAGGTTCAGAAACAGTATCTGCAGGGGAAGAAGCGGCAATGGCAGCCCGGAGATCATCGCAATGCCGACGATCAGAACCTCGGCCAGATTGCAGGACAGAAGATAAGTGGCGAAGCGGCGGATATTGCCAAAGATGACCCTCCCATTCCGGATCGCCTCAACGATCGTCGGGAAGGCGTCGTCCAACAGGATCATCGCAGCCGCTTCGCGCGCTACGTCGGTGCCCCGTAGCCCCATGGCCACACCAATATCCGCTTGACGTAGCGCCGGTGCGTCATTTACCCCGTCGCCCGTCACCGCAACAATCTCGCCAGAAGCCTGGTAAGAACGCACAAGAGCCAATTTCTCTGTTGGGCTGACGCGAGCGAATATATCGGCTTGCAGGAACTCCTCACTGACTTTGCCGTCGTGACTGGTCAGTTCGTGGCCTTCTATGACACGTGGCGCGTCGCCACCGAGTCCTACAAGTCTAGCAATGCTGCGCGCGGTGACCGCATGGTCGCCGGTGATCATGACCACCCTGATTCCGGCCGCGTGGCATGCGTTGATCGCAGCCGGCACATCGGCCCGTGGTGGATCCTCAAGCCCAACGAGGCCAAGAAAGGTCAAAGCCTCAAAGGCCGGAGCGTCAGAGCGTGACCGGGTCTGCTTGGCAAAGGCAAGTACGCGGAGGCCGTTGGCACCGAGCTCAGTCACACGCCCGAGCCACGCATTGCGGGAGTTTTCATCGAGCGAGGCGCGAGTGAGCACCGCTTCCGGCGCTCCCTTTACGGCGACGAGATAGCCGTCGACATGGCGATGCACCGTTGCCATCATCTTCCTGACGGTATCAAAGGCGTACTCCCTGACTTCTTCTGTCTCCCTCAACAACTCAAGACGATCCAGATCGGCAAGCCGGCCCGCGCGCAACAGGGCAAGTTCCATCGGGTCGCCGCTGTCCTCAGAAGAAACGTGCGCCAGTGTCGCATTGTTGCAGAGCACTGCGATCCTGAGCAGGCTTTCAAGCTCGGCGGCGGTGTCCGGCTGAACGGCGGCGCTCGGATCAGCGGGCGCAAAGGTGCCTTCCTCGACGCTTAGTTCGCCCGACGGAAGCCATATCCTTCTTACTGTCATGCGGTTTTCTGTGAGTGTTCCGGTCTTGTCGGTGAGGATGACTGTCGTTGCACCAAGCGTCTCGACTGCTGACAGTCGTTCCACCAAAGCATTCTTGTGCGCCATTCGCCACATGCCACGTGCCAAAGCGAGCGTCGCAACGATCGGCAGACCTTCCGGAATAGCGGCCACGGCGAGCGCGATGGCGGCCTCAACCATCAAGAAGGCGTCCTTGCCCTGCAGGAGGCCGATTCCAGCAATTAGCGCGGTCAGAGCCAGTGTGAGCCAGACAAGCTGCCCGGACAGCAACGCGAGTTTCTTCTCAAGCGGGGAGGCTTCCGTCTCGGCTTCTGCGACCAGCTTGGAGATTTGGCCCAATTCGGTATTCATACCGGTCGCGATGACGACACCGGCGCCGGTGCCGCTCGTAACGCTGGTCCCCTTGAAGAGCATCGATGTGCGGTCGGCAACGCGCGCCGCGGCATCGACCGGAGTGACCGATTTGCCGACCCGCATTGACTCACCGGTCAGAGTAGATTCATCCGCGTCGAGATCAGCGGCTTCAACGAGCCGCAGATCCGCCGAGATGACGTCCCCAGCATCGAGCAAGACGATGTCTCCCGGAACCAGCCGCTCCGCCGGAATCAGGCGCGCCTTGCCCCCACGGAGCACCCTGGCCGATCGGCTTCCGAGCGCTCGTATGGCCTCGATCGATCGAACCGCCTTGATTTCAGTCACGAATCCGATTGCGGTATTGAGGATCAGGACGCCAACAATGGCGCCGCCTTCCTCCCATTCGCGAAAGTAGAATGCGACGGCGGCGGCGACAGCGAGCAGGCCGACCACTAGGCTCTGAAACTGGTGAAAAAGGACGGAGACCAGACCGGCTTTTTTCCGTGAACCGATCGTGTTTGCACCGGAGACAGCCAGCCGCTGATCGGCCTCCTGGTCGGATAGGCCGGAGGCGAGAGACACATCTAATGCAGCGAGTACCTCGGTTACGGCCCGGCCGTGCGGAGCATCGAGCCGGATGCGTTTCATTCTCGCGACCATCCATTATGCGTGGTATTGAAGCAGTATACATCTACCATTCTAGCCCCCATTCACGGTCATATGTTGAGTCAGCGCAACAAATCCCCAGTCGCCTGGATGACGGCTGCATTTGAGTTAGGCGCAAACCGTCCTCAGTCGGGTCGATTATGACAGAAGCCGCCTCCGGCCATTTGATCGAATTGCGTGTCAATAACGTCGCGCAGCTATTTCATACCTTGGACCCATTTCCGTTTCGGGAGCGCGATCTCGACAAGGAAGCGGAAGAGTTCATCGTCGGATGGGCCCGCGAATTGTCCGCTGATCGGACGATAAGGATCGTAATCCACTATCCTGAATCCGAGGCTCAGACGAATGCGGCTCGGGAGTTGAGCGAGGCATTCCATCGTTATTTTTCCGAACGCGCCGCCACCACTGAGCGAGAGATCAAGGAGCTTTTTCGGGTAGGTCGAAGGTCGCTCGGGATCGGAATTACTATTCTGATCATATGCCTCGTGTCGGCACATCTCGCGGGCGGCTATCTGATTGATACGCCGTTCAGGCGTCTGGCTGAGGAGAGCTTTCTCATTCTAGGTTGGGTCGCGAATTGGCGGCCTCTCGAAATATTCTTATATGATTGGCTGCCGCTGGCTCGGAAGCGTGACTTGTACCATCGCCTTTCAACCGCAACGGTTGAGTTGAAATCATATGGCAGTCCGGACCCCGTCGAGAAGGGGCAGGCCTGAGGTTCGCGAGCGTAGCTCCTATATGCTGTCGATGACCTGCCGCAGCAGCACCTGAACGCGCTCCGCGGATTTCTTGAGGCTCGGATTATCAATTGCTTGCATCGATGCGAGAGGATCAATGGCAGCGATCTCGGTGCGATCTTGACCGATTTCCTGAACGACGACGTTGCACGGCAGCATAGTGCCGACCTTGTCCTCGAGCTGAAGCGCTTCGTAGGCGAGCCTCGGGTTGCATGCCCCGAGGATACGATAGTTGCGGAAATCGATACCAAGCTTTTCCCGGAAGGTCTGTTTTACATCGATTTCCGTGATGATTCCGAAGCCCCCCTGTTTCAGGGCATCGGTGGTGCGCCGCAAGGCTTCATCAAACCCAACCGGCAGGGTCTTGCTGAAATAGTAGCTCATTTTGAAGCTCCTTCCTGCGGGGCCGATTTCGGCGTCCAAGGATAATCCGCGAGTTGCGGCACCCGCACCGCGCCGATTGACCAAATCATCGATCTGGCCACCCCGGGCAGCGAGCCGACCTCCATCGAGCGTTCTAAACGGTACATCCTTGTAAGAAGTTCTCTCAATGTCTCATTGAGTTAGATCAACAGCACACCAGGGCGATCAGGGTTACGTGTAGCTGGTGGCGCCGGACGCGGAGCGATACGGACGGTTTCTGCGCGATACCGTTTCGGCAGAGTTCCGCGAACTAATCTGATTGAGATTCTGAGCACGGAGAGATCGATGGCTTTTAGAGACGTACTTCTTGGGTTGACCAGTTACCCTGAGCCGACACCAGTCTCGGTCGTAGAGAACGCCGTGTCGTTTGCCTCATCGTTGGGTTGTCACATCGCAGCCCTCGCGTGCGAGGTCCATATCCAAATTCCCGGAACGTTCTTTCCAGATTCGCTCGTGAATGTCGCGGGCTTGGCTGCCAGTGAGGCAAACAAAAGCCGGAAAGGAGCAGAGGCCCTGCTGGCTGCATTTGATTCGATTGCGGATAGGGCTGGCTTATCGCACGAGATAATACTGGAAAAATGTTTTACGCACGAAGTGGCGGATATGTTCGTGGAATATGGGCGACTTCGCGACCTGATGATCGTACCCGTCCCGGAGGCCTACGACCAATGGTATGCGGAGGCAGTCATTTTCGGAACAGGAAGGCCAACCTTGGTTCTGCCGGAAGGACCGCAGGCGAAACCGTTCAAACTCAATACCGCGGTGGTTGCTTGGGATTTCAGCCGCGCGGCGGCGCGCGCGATCGCGGACGCGATTCCGGTCCTGGAAAAAGCAAAGGAAGTACGGATCGTAACGGTCGCGAATGAGAAGGTCCTCGATACCAAGCACTCGGGCGAAGAGCTTGCCAAGAATCTGTCGCGGCATGGCATCGACGTGATTCTTGAAAATGTCGACGCGGCGGGGCGGTCAATTGGGGAGGTCCTCGAAACGCATGCGGCTTCCTGCAGCGCAGACCTGCTTGTGATGGGTGCCTATGGACACTCTCGACTGCGGGAATTCATCCTCGGGGGAGCAACCCGGAGCATGTTGGCGAAGCCCCCATTGCCGATCTTGTTTTCACATTGACCTTTCCAGCGTGTCACCGTCCATGGCTCGCGTGACGTCGATTCTGGAACGGATCGAGATTGGCTCGGTGGCGCCAACGAGACGGGGAGGCGTACCCGGAAGAAATACAGGGGATCGAGGGGGCTGTTATGATCGCACCGACCACCGTTCAGGCCGCGAACGTCAGCCCGGTATTTCATGCTCGCGGTCTGTCCAAGACCTATCGCATGGGGGACGTCGAGGTCCATGCGCTCCGTGACGTCGATCTCGATATTGTTGAGGGCGAATTCGTCGTGCTGCTGGGGCCTTCTGGTTCGGGAAAATCGACCCTGCTGAACATTCTCGGGGGTCTGGATGCTCCAACTTCAGGCGAGGCCCGCTGGCGCGATCATAATCTGGTCGGGGCCGACGACGCCGAGCTCACGCGATATCGGCGTGAACATGTCGGTTTTGTCTTTCAGTTCTACAACCTCATCCCCAGCCTGACTGTGCTGGAAAACGTGGCGCTCGTAAACGAGATTGCTGAACAGCCGCTCGACCCACGCGAAGTCCTTTCCCTGGTCGGACTTGAAGGACGGCTCGACCACTTTCCTTCGCAGCTTTCCGGCGGAGAGCAGCAGCGCGTTGCGGTGGCTCGCGCGATCGTCAAATCGCCGGACGTATTGCTGTGCGATGAGCCCACCGGTGCGCTCGATTATGAAACCGGCAAGGTCGTGCTCGCGGCCATTGTGCGCGCAAACGAGCGGCTCGGCACTACAACGATCATTATCACCCATAATGCGGCGATTGCCGGCATGGCCGACCGCGTGCTCCGGCTCGGTGGCGGCCGCATCGTTGGCGAGGAACGCAATGCGCGTCGTCTATCGCCTGATGAGGTGCAGTGGTGAGTCTGCTGGATCGAAAACTTCTGCGCGATCTCAATGCCATGCGTACGCAGGTTATTACCATCGCGTTGCTGGTGGCGGCGGGAGTAGCTGTATTTGTAGGTTCTGTGTCGACTTATCAGTCGCTGCGCGCCGGTTGCGAGCAGTTCTATCGGGAGGCGCGATTTCCGCAGGTCTTTGTCACCCTGAAGCGGGCACCGCTCTCGATATTGACGCGACTGAATGCGGTTCCCGGGGTTGCTGCTGTCGAACCACGCATTGTGCGTGACGTCATTGTGGACTTGCCGTCCTCCAATCTGCCGGTATCGGCGCGCATGGTCTCACTCGTCCACGCCGGTGACGAGTCGCTTGCGCGATTGCACCTGCGGAGCGGGACTGCGCCAGAACCTGGCGTCGTAGGTAGCGCTGCGATCAACGAGGCCTTTGCCGAGGCCAACGGGTTAATGCCCGGCCGGGATATCCGCGTGGTTCTCAACGGGCGTATCCAAAGCTTCAACATCTCCGGTATCGCGCTGTCGCCGGAATACGTCTATGCGGTAAAGCCGGGTCTGCCAATTCCCGACGACCGTCTCTATGCGATCCTTTGGGTTGACCGCAGCGCGGCGGAGGCCGCGTTCGACATGAAGGGTGCCTTCAACGACGTCGTTGTTTCGCTGGCGCCAGGTGCTGATCCGAGGCCCGTGATAGCCGAGCTCGACCGCCTGCTGGAGCCATTTGGATCGGTCGGCGCCATCGAGCGCCGCGATCAACCTTCGAACAGGTTCCTGGAAGACGAACTGAACCAGCAAAAGGTGATGTCCATCACCATTCCCTTCATATTCTTTGGTGTTGCGGCGTTCCTTCTGAACGGAGCTCTAGGCCGGCTGGTCGCGGCGCAGCGGGAACAGATCGCGGCGCTGAAGGCGCTGGGCTTCCCGACGATGCCGTTGATGTTGCATTATCTCAAGCTTGTCGCCGTGATCGTGTTGATCGGATCTGCACTTGGTGTTGCCGGCGGAGTTGCGTTCGGCGAAGCGATGATCTCCAGCTACCACGGCTTTTTTCGCTTGCCAGAGCTGCCATTCAGGCTAACGCCATGGTCGGCCGGCGTAAGTGTCGCGATCAGTCTTGGTGCTGCATCACTTGGCGTTCTTACGGCACTACGGAACGTAGTCAGGCTGACGCCGGCAGTCGCAATGCGCCCTGCTGCTCCATTGCGCTTCCGCCGTTCCTGGATAGAGGCTCTACTTTCGGCGAAGGTGCTGAACGCGCGTCGGACGATGATGTTGCGCAATATTTCTGGGCGCCCGCTGCGCGCGGCGCTTACCATTGTCGGCATTGCATTCGCGGTCCCAATGATGGTGCTGGGTCTTTTCTGGCGCGATGCCATCGATCAGATGATCGAAGTTCAATTCAACATGGTGGAACGGGGGAACACCATGGTGACGTTCCCGCGGGCGATGGATCGCGCTGTCATTCGCGACCTAGCCCGTGAGGCCGGAGTGCTCGTCGTGGAGGGGCAACGAATCGTCCCGGTACGATTGCGCGCGGGTCATCGCAGCTATCTGACTTCGGTCATAGGCCTATCCGCCGGAAGCGGGTTGCGTCGCCCCCACGACGCCGCCTTGCGTCCAGTCGAGGTGTCGCCCGAGGGGATCACACTGACCCGAAGGCTTGCAGAGCGGCTCGGTGTAGTCGCCGGCGAAGTGATAACGGTCGAGGCGACGGAGGGGCTACGGCAGAAGCGCGATCTACCGATCAACGCCAGTGTCGACGAGATGGTCGGGATGGCGTCCTACATGGAGATCGATACGCTTAACCGATTTACCGGGGAGGGTGCCGTGGTTTCGGCCGCGACCATGTATGTTGAGCCGACCGCCGTGCTCGATCTTGCCCAGCGTTTCAAGAGCCTCCCAACGATAGAATCCGTTACGATGAAGGCTTACACGCTATCGTCATTTCTCGACAAGATCGCCGGTCTTGTCTTCGTAAGCGCAGGCGTTCTCTCGTTGTTTGCAGTGATCATCACTGTCGGCGTCATGTACAACAGTGCGCGCATTGGGCTGCAAGAGCGGGCGTGGGAATTGGCGAGTTTGCGAGTGCTCGGATTCACCCGCGCCGAGGTTGCGAGCATCCTGTTTGGTGAATTCGCGATCGAGGTCGCGTTGGGAGTGCCGATCGGGCTGATGCTCTCGCAAGGAATTATCGAACTGATCGCCCGACTTCATTCCAGCGAAAGCTTCCAGATTCCGGCGGTCATCGGAGTACGGACCTATTTGACAGCCGTGGCCGTGGTCGTTGCCGCGGCAGCGGCCAGTGCGTACATGGTTCGACGCCGGCTGGACCGGCTCGATCTTGTCGCAGCGCTCAAGACGCGGGAGTGAATATGCGTATCACCGTCGGTCGCATTTTGATCTTGCTGGGTCTGATCGCCGCCGTGGCGGCCGTCGTCTGGATGTTGATGCCCGGGCGGATACCGGTCGAGGTGGTATCCGTGAAGAAGGGCAGGTTCGTCGCCAGCGTGGACGAGGACGGCAAAACGCGTATTCGCGAGCGATATGTCGTGGCAGCGCCATTGGCGGGTCGGCTCGGTCGAGTGCGGTTCAAGGTCGGGGACGCGATCCGCGTTGATGATGTCGTCGCAACGATCATGCCGTCTCCTGTACCACTGCTCGATCAGCGTAGCCGTCGGGAGGCGGAAGAGAGGCTTGGCGCGGCAGAAGCCGCTCTGGAGCGCGCGAAGGCGGGCGTCGAGCGGGCGGTGGCGCAAAACGATCAGGCCAAGAATGATCTCGCACGCACACGTACGCTGGTCGAGCGCGGGGCAACCACCGTGCAGGCCCTCGAGCGTGCCGATCTCGTGACGCGGCTGGCAGATCGCGATCTACGTGCGGCGGAATTTCTAAATCATGCTGCCGAGCATGAACTGAACCAGACGCGAGCCGTGCTGGCCCGGTACCGTGATGGTGTCGAATTGCCGCCTGAAAGTTGGAATGTGACTGCACCGGTCGCCGGCGTCGTGCTGAAAGTTGCTCAGGAAAGCGAAACCATCGTCCAGCCCGGTGCACCATTGCTGGAGATCGGGGATCCTCGCGATCTTGAAATCGTCGTTGACGTATTGAGCACGGACGCTGTCGACATACGTCCCGGCGCTGAGGTGGTGATCGAGCACTGGGGCGGGCAAGGGGAGCTTTCGGGGCGAGTCCGCCGGGTTGAGCCGGCAGCCTTCACCAAGGTTTCGACGCTTGGTGTGGAAGAGCAAAGGGTAAACGTCCTTGTCGACCTGATGTCGCCGGCTGAGAAATGGGTTGGGCTTGGCGATGCTTTCCAGATTGATGCTCGAATCAACGTCTTCATACAGGAGGACGCGACGATCGTGCCGACGGGCGCCCTGTTCCGCCGAGGGGAGACTTGGGCTGTCTATGTTGTGAAGGACGGACGCGCAGAGATCAAAGATGTCAAATTGCTGCGCCGGTCCGGCCGCCTTGCCGCAGTTGCTTCAGGATTGGCGGCGGGCGAGTCCGTCGTTGTTTATCCGGGCGATCGCGTTGGCTCGGGAGTGCGCGTCGAAGTGCGTCAGACCGGCGATTCGCGTTAGGGAGTTTGACCTGAATCAAGCCCCGCAGTGCGCCGGGCTGCGCAAGATGGGTGCATGGACCATCCCCAGGGTCGAGATTGAAGGAGGTGCCAATGCTGGAGTATCGCGTCGACGCCCGACGCCTGGATGCGCATGGAAGCGTCGCAAGTTGCAAGGCTGCAACCGTGTCTCTCGATACAGATGTCAACGGCCGGCAGGACGCGTTCAACCCTGCAGAGATGTTTCTTGCAGCGATCGCCGCCTGCATGATCAAGGGAATCGAACGCGTGACGCCAATGCTTAAATTCGATCTTCGCGGTGTCGAGGTTCACCTGCGTGGCGTCCGCCAGGACAGCCCACCAAAAATGACGTCAATCGATTACGAGCTGATCGTCGATACCGATGAAGACGACCATCGTCTCGAACTGCTGCATCAGAATGTCCGGAGATACGGCACAATTTCCAATACGGTGGCGACCGCAACGCGGCTTCAGGGCGTTATCAGGAGAAAGACATGAGTCGCCTTCACGTGCACCCTGAGAACCATCTCGTTGCTCGGATCGGATGGCTCAGGGCCGCCGTCCTGGGAGCAAATGATGGTATCATCTCGACCGCGAGCTTGATCGTCGGGGTTGCGGCCGCGGCTGCGACACGAAACGATGTTCTGATTGCAGGGGTTGCCGGATTGGTGGCCGGAGCGATGTCGATGGCGGCCGGCGAATATGTTTCTGTCAGTTCGCAGTCGGACACCGAGCAAGCTGACCTTGCAAGGGAACGCAAGGAGTTGAGCGAAAGCCCCGCATTTGAACTCGACGAACTTGCCGAAATCTACGTCAAGCGAGGTGTCGACAAGCCCCTGGCGCGGCAGGTGGCCGAGCAGTTGATGGCAAAGGACGCGCTGACGGCTCAAGCGCGCGACGAACTGGGAATCTCGGAAATCACTGCAGCGCGTCCCGTCCAGGCCGCGCTCGCCTCGGCTGCGATGTTTTCGGTTGGGGCCGCCATGCCGTTGCTGATGGTTGTCGTATCGCCTGCCAATGCCTTGGTGCCGATTGTGTCTGCAGCATCGCTGGCTTTCCTTGCCGTTCTGGGGGCGATCGGGGCAAAGGCGGGTGGAGCGAACATTCTGAGAGCAACCATCCGGGTGACTTTTTGGGGCGCGTTTGCTTTGGCGCTGACCGCCGGGATTGGAAAGCTGTTCGGGACGGTGATCTGAAAGTTCGGCTAATTCGGTCGGCACCCCATCCTTCACGTCAAAGGTAGTAAGTTCGCGGTAACGGCTCGGGAATTCGGAACCCTGGATGATCTCAAGGGACAATGGACCTGAATCGTATGGGAATTTGATTTGAGTCAAGAGCGTTGGCCTTAGACGTGGACGAAATGGACGTGTCATCGTCAAGGATGAGGAAGCGACATGTCCTACGCAACTCTGTTAGCCTACGTCAACGTCGATCACGTCTCAAAGCAGCTTGTTGGTGTAGCGGCAGGCGTGGCGGACAAGTTCTCCGCAAGGCTGGTTGGACTATCGGCTCTCGCAGTCATGCCGCCGTTCGTCGCCGATGGGGTTGTGATCGTCGACAATGCGACGAAATCCGACATTGCCAACATGAAAGCCAAACTTGCGGAGGCTGGAAAGAAGTTTCAAGCCGCCGCCGGTGCTGACCGGCAGATCGAGTGGCGATCCGCCGTTGAATTTCCGACCCAGACGTTGATCAGCGAAGCGCGAAGTGCCGACCTGCTCATTGTTGAAAGGGTAAATCGGATGATATTTATCGTACCCTCGACGCAGGCGCGGCCATTCTTGGAGCAGGGCGCCCCTTCCTGGTGGTGCCTGCCGCGGTGAATTCTCTTGCCGCTGGTAACGTCGTGGTGGGCTGGAAAAATACGAGAGAGGCGCGGCGGGCCGTTCGGGACGCTCTGCCGTTCCTCCACGAAGCGAAACGGGTAACAGTCATGGAGATCTGCAAGAAGGATGAAATGGATGCGGCGCGTCATGGTGTTGATGATGTCGTTCGCTACCTGGCGCAGCACAGGATAAAGGCCGAGCGACGGGTCGAAATACAGGCGCATGGCTCGGGTGCGGGTCAGATTATCGCACTTGCGGAAGACGAGGGGGCCGATCTGCTGGTGAGCGGCGCTTACGGTCACAGCCGGCTAAACGAATGGGTCTTTGGTGGAATGACCCGCGATCTGCTGGCGTCGAGCCCGATCTGCTGCCTGATGTCCCATTGAGACAACAAGTTGGGAGCGCAGACATGCGATGTTCTGAATCAGCCAGTCTGTTAGAGGTTTCGACGACATGCCGCCGCAACGAATGCCACCCTAAGCTCAAATTGCCCGCCGGTTCACGTCGGCGTGTATGCGACTTTCGGACGTGTTGTGAACTCTGGAGCTCGTGGCCGGTAGAGAGCATAGTAATTTGAAGGCAATCAATAGCAGTCGTACGCACACCGGGAGGGGTTTTGCATGAGAATGTTTCCGATTCTGGCCGTCAGCTTGGCTCTCGCTCTTGCTGGATGTGGCAGGGACCCAGGCCCAAAGGGCGATCCCGGCCCCCAGGGGCCGTCTGGTCCTCAAGGAGCACAGGGCACCCAAGGTGTTCCCGGTTCGCAAGGTCAAGCAGGGGCTCAGGGGCCACAAGGCCCGCAAGGGGTTCCAGGAGAGAAAGGCCCAAAGGGAGATAAAGGCGAAGCTGGAACGGCCTACGTTCGTGCGGTTCAAGGTGACGGCGCGGTAAGCTGTGAGTCCAGCGAAACACTAGTGTCGGTGTTCTGTCCTAGTGGAGGCGCATCCGATGGAGCAAGATGTGCGACAGCACCAACCATCGGGCTTTGTCTGAAGAAGCCATGAAGTGTTGGGTGTTTCGTTTGCGCCCCGGCGGGCTGAACACCGTGCGTCCCTTCGCCATCTTGGAGCAGGCGAGGTTGCGGCTAAGCTGATCGAGATGTTGCTTGTAGGGCACCATCTGCATGGAAACGGTCCCAGCGGATCCCCCGCGTGAGGGCCGTTTCTTTTTCGTCCCAGATACTAGGTTGCCAGCGGAATGCTGCGTTTGGATGCAGCGAGGGTCCTAAAAAATACGCAGCCGGGCTCAAAATGCTCCGTCCCGGCGGCGCCTGTATCAAACTGGGCCCCTGAAATCCCCAACAGCATTATGTGAGCAAAGGTCGTGCCTTCTCGGGCACCAGAGGAGGTCGCCAACTGAAGTAGCCTTACGAACGGAAGAACGAATGGAGGATCACAATGGCTACCACGCGCCCCACAGAATCGTTGGCCAATCGAGTTTGCGCATAGCGTCCGCTGGGAACAGGCCAAGAGCGGTCAGGATGTCAGGTTCGTTAGGACGTTCGCCAACCGTCTAACGCATGAGCGACAAAAACGCCGATGCTAAAGAGCGCGGCAAAAGCTGTGATGATCTCTATCATCGCCGCGCTCCCGAGTGATGCCGGGCAGGGCGGATTGGAGGAGCGGGCCGTAAATTACGCTAACAATGTTCACCATGATCGCACCCGTTATCCTATCGGCGGCAATCAAAGCATCGACGTGTTTCTGCCCGACTTCATCGGTTGATTGAATGGTTTCGTAAGCACAGTTCCAGTCTGAACTCGGGTGCCGCAGATGCGGGTAACCGTTAAAATTCTGAGCGCATCAGAAACAATTTTGCCAAGAATCACGGTCTGCCTAAAGGGGGCATTCGAGGGAATATCCGCGCGGAACATTGCTCGATAGTCCGAGGAGTTCACACATGGCGTCCAATGAAGGAAAGGGTGTCCATAGCATCATGCAAATAATGCGGTGACGCGGATTGACATAGCTCAATTGAGCGTTTGGGCGGTGGCGTATGCTTGTTTTAGTCGATCAAAAGGTCTCGCCCAATGAACCGCAGGTATCTTCTGCTTTCGGCTGTTGCGCTTGCGTTGGTAGTTGCGGTTGGGGTTACTGCTTGGGGCATGGCTTTCCGGCCCATCGCGGTGCAGATATCCCGCGTTGAGCGCGACGTGCCTGTTCAGGTTTTCGGTCTTGGCACCGTCGAGGCCCGCGTCACATCCAAGGTGGGTTTCAAGGTTTCTGGCGTGCTCGTCGAGCTTAGAGCGGATGTCGGCGATGGCGTCCCCAAGGGTAGCGTGCTGGCCCGCCTGGACGACCGCGAGCAAAGCGCCCAGCTCGCCAGGGCCAAGGCGGCCATCGAGCAGACCGAGGCCAACCTGCGACGGGCCAAAGCCAGCGTTGAGAAAACGCAAGCCAACTACGACAATGCCACGCGGATCAGCGGGCGCCAGCAAAAGCTTGTTCAGACCAATTCCACCTCCGTCGAGGCGGCAGAAACGGCAAAGACGACGCAGGACACCGCTCTCGCGGATCTCAATCTGGCGAATAGCGACGTCGTTGTGGCTCAGGCCAATATCGACGACGCCAAGGCGCAACAGCAGCAGCAATCGGCCACGCTGGACTTTCATATCCTGATGGCGCCATACGACGCCATGGTTACCGCCCGGCTGAAGGAGCTCGGATCGGCGCTTGGGGCCGGAGAGCCGGTGTTCACGCTGATCGATCCGAAATCGATCTGGGTGCTCGCCTATGTCGACGAGAGCAAGGCCGGTGAAATCCGGGTCGGCGAGCCGGCCGAATTCGTCCTGCGGTCGCTGCCCAAGCAGCGGTTTCAGGGCAAGGTTGCCCGAATCGAGCCCGAAAGCGATCGCGTCAACGAGGAGCGTCGCGTAGAAATCGCGTTCGACCACATCCCCGACAGCTTCAATCTCGGCGAGCAGGCGGAGGTCTATATCAAGACGCAGAGGCTACCACAGGCTCTGCTAGTCCCGGAAAGCGCGATCGAAGGGCTCGGCCGGGGTCGAGGAACCATCTGGACCGTCGAGGACGGGCATCTTCAAAAACGGGAAGTGACGCTCGGGCATCGGCTGCTCGACGGACGTTATGAGATTGCCGGCGGATTGCCGGACAACGCTGTCGCGGTCAACCAGTTGCGCAGCGGCCTGCGTATCAGCCGCGCTGCCAAAATCATCGCAGAGCCACGCAAATGAACCTGGCGTATCGGGACATCAAGCACAACCTGCTGCGCTTCGTCCTGACCAATTTCGG
>JAIEPP010000591.1 GCA_019748335.1 Xanthobacteraceae bacterium | reverse complement strand
AACACCTGCATGTGGTAGGGTTCGGTCGGCTTGACGGTCTCGCCGAGCGAGGAGTTGTCGGACGGCACGTCGCGCCAACCCAGCAGCATCAGGCCTTCGGCCTTGATCTGTTCGGCGACGATGCTCTGGATCACTTTGCGCCATGCCGTTTCCTTCGGCAGGAACAGTGCGCCGATGGCGTATTCGCCGGGCTCGGGCAGCTGGAAGCCGATCTCGGCGGCCTTGCGCTTGAAGAAGGCGTGCGGAATTTGCACCAGGATGCCGGCGCCGTCGCCGGCGCGCGGGTCGGCACCGACAGCGCCGCGATGTTCGAGGTTGCAGAGAATGTTGATCGCGTCGGCAACGATCTGGTGCGACTTCTGGCCCTTGATGTTGGCGATGAAGCCGACGCCGCAGGAATCTTTTTCCAGGCTGGGATCGTAGAGTCCCTCGGCCGGCGGACGCCAGCTGAACTCGCGCGGGGAATCCGTCGTGTCGTCCGGTTTCGATGCCGCGGTCGCCGACAGAGCTGCTGTCCCGATGTTTTCGCGCTCGAATTCCGACCCGCTCATCTTGATCCTCTCAAACAGGCTAAGGGCCACCGTTTCGTCGGCGCACCTTGGACGTTTGCGGCACCCACCGGGCCACCGCTCGTCCTCCGCGAGCCGCAATTTTCTAAATTCAGGCCTGGGCGTTCAACGTCCCTGAGGAACGGCCTTGCCTGCACTTCCCTGGAGCTCGAAGCACCCAGATTTCGTTGCAATCCCTGTGCCGGGAAAGCCCCGCAATTGAGACAGTGATGCTGTCCTAACTACGACCATGCCAAATTTTTGTCTATCACACAAGCAGGTGAGAGTCCTCGCCCGCATGGCTGATCCGTGTCCGTAGCGGGCCGAACCGTCGCCGCCGAATGGAGGCAAACGCGCCGCGATCCGGCCCAAGGACCGCCGGATTCTACAACGAAATTGGGCGATCGGGGACGACTGAAATTCGGCCCCGGACAAGAAGATGGGCGACAGGCAAGAAAGCGAACGCTTCGGCCTGAAGGCGGCGGGGCTTACAGGAGCATTCGACGATGAAGTTATTTACGGGATGTTTGGCGGCAGGCCTTTTGGTCGGCGCGGCCGGCGCGCAAGCGCAGACGCAGGCGCCCAATGAGGTCGGGCGCTCGCCCTATACGTCGGTGTCCGATTTCGGCGGCCCCTATGCGGCGGCGCGGCCGGAAGCCCCGGGGCCGTATTATGGCCCCGCGCAATATGGCTATGGGCCGCGGCTGCTGCCGCCGGAAGAAGTTTATACCGTGCTGCGCGAGCACGGGTTTTCGCCGCTCGGCATCCCCCGGCAGCGCGGTTTCGTCTACGCGATCGCCGTGATCGATCGTAACGGTGAAAGCGGCCGGCTGATCATCGATGCGCGCGACGGGCGGATCGTCCGCTTCCGGCCGGGCTACCGGCTCGAGAACAACTTTAACGAGGATATTACGGGCAGTAACGACCCGCAGGAGGCCTTGCCGCCGCCGACCCATGTCAGGGGTGAGCCGAGGCCGCCAAGGTCGATCCCGCACGTCGCCAGCCGCACCGTACCGGTGCCGAAGGCGAGCCCGCTGGCCAACAGCCAACCCGCGAACCAACCCGCGCCCCAGCCGGCGCAGCAGCAATCGGCGGCGACGCAGCCCAAGCCGGCGGAGGCGCCAGCGGCCCCGCCGGCCGTCACGACCGGTTCGGCCCCCGCCAAGCCGGTGGCCCAGATCGCCCCGACGCAGGACCTGCCGAAGGTGCAGGGGCTGGACTGACGAGCAAAAAAACGCCCCGGTTTCCCGGGGCGTTTTCGCTTCCGCGAATATCCGCGGAAAGCGGATCGCGTTACGCGGCGACCGAAGCGTCGACCACCTGCGGCGCCTGCGCGCCGGAAGCGATCGGAATACTGCGGGGCTTCTTGGCCTCGGGAATCTCGCGGACGAGGTCGACGTGAAGCAGGCCGTTCTCGAGCGAGGCGTTTTTCACCTGTACGAAATCGGCAAGCTGGAAGGCGCGCTCGAAGGCGCGGGCCGCGATGCCGCGGTAGAGCACTTCGGCCTTCTCGGCGACGTTCTCGTTGGCTGACTTTTCGCCCTTGATCGTCAGCGTGTTTTCCTTGGCGACGATCGAAAGCTCGCCCTGCGAGAAGCCGGAGACCGCGACGCTGATGCGGTAGGCGTTCTCACCGGTACGCTCGATGTTGTAGGGGGGATAACCGGGGCTGCCATCCGACGCCGCCTGATCAAGCAGGCTGAAGAAGCGGTCGAAGCCGACGGTGGAACGATAGAACGGGGTGAGATCGTAGGTACGCATAGGGTAGTCCTCCATTGAGCGACTGTTTCAATTAACCCGCCCGCCATCGGGCCGGGCTTTCGTATCTGTGCAGCCTTTGCATTTCGGGCCGAAAGAACGTTCCGGTTCCGAAACACTGGTAGCGGCCTGCACAGAAATGATATGGGAGGGGACAAACGGCGTTCAAGAGGGCCGAAAACGCCTGCCTTTTTTTGCGCCCCGCCTTGATTTCCAGCCCTTTTCACCTAGCCGGTTCCGTTCATGACGCTCGTCTCTATCCCTGCCAATCCGGTTCCGGAGGACGTCGTCTCGGGCACCATTAAAACGCCGGACGGCGCCGAATTGCGCTTCGCGCGCTGGGCGCCGCCGGCGGGCCGCAGGGGCACGGTCTGCGTCTTCACCGGGCGCAGTGAATCGATCGAGAAATATTTCGAGACGGTGCGGGATCTGCGCGAGCGCGGTTTCGCGGTGGCGATGATCGACTGGCGCGGCCAGGGGCATTCGTCGCGCCGCCTGCGCGATCCCCGCAAGGGCTATGTCCGCGATTTCTCCGATTTCGAAGTCGACGTCGAAACCTTCGTGCAACAGGTGGTGCTGCCGGATTGCCCGCCGCCCTATTTCGCGCTGGCGCATTCGATGGGCGGCGCCGTGATGCTGCGGATCGCGCATGCGGGAAAACGCTGGTTCGATCGCATGGTGCTGTCGGCGCCGATGATCGACCTGCCGGGGCGCGCCACTTCGTTTCCGGCGCGGGCGCTGCTGCGGATGATGCGGCTCGCCGGCCAGGGCGGCCGCTATGTGCCCGGCGGCAGCGACGCGCTGACCGGCTCGGATTCGTTCGTCAACAACCCCTTCACCAGCGATCCCGTGCGCTTTGCCCGCAACGCCGCGATCCTGGAAGAGGATCCCACGCTCGGCATCGGCTCGCCGACGGTGGCCTGGGCCGATACCGCCTTCAGGGCGATGCATACCTTTCGCGGCGCGAATTATCCGTCCGAGATCCGCCAGCCGATCCTGATGCTGGCGGCCAGCAACGACAGCATCGTCTCGACGGCGGCGATCGAGGAGTTCGCCTATCACCTGCGCGCCGGTTCGCACCTGGTGATCGCGGGTTCGAAGCACGAGATCCTGCAGGAGCAGGACCGTTACCGCGCGCAATTCTGGGCCGCGTTCGACGCCTTCGTGCCGGGCACGCCGCTGTTCAAGTGATGCACTTCAAGGCTTCGGCAGCCGGGCAACGATGCGGTCCGGAAAACGCCGTTCGACGAACAGCGTTTTGACCTCGGCGACGCTGAGGTAGCGCGCGTCGCCTTCGCCCTTGCCCATGATCTTCAGCAGGACCGGCCATTCGCCCTTCATCAGGATCGGATAATACCAGCGCGCCGCGTCGCCGGCGCGCTTGAGGTTGGCGGCCATGTAGGTGTCGATTTCCTTCGCGGTCAGGCCGCGCTCGGTGCCGCCCGACGGATCCTTGCAGTCCTGGCCGAAGGAGGCGAGGCGGGTGATTTCGTCCTCCTGGACCTGGGCGTCGACATTGAGAATCCGCGAACCGGCGCCGAGCTTGTCGAGCGGACCGCCGCGCAGCTGGTCGAGCACGGCGCCCGAGATCATGCTCTTCAACGGGTTGCCGTTGGCGATGCTGGCGACGCCGTAGGTCTCCATCCACACCTTCATCGCGCCGGCGCCATGCTCGCCACTCGCCCGATCGATCGTTTCGGCGATCTTTGTCAGCGGGACGTCGTGGCCGCCGACGTAACCGTTGGCGACCAGTCCACGCAGGAACGGGCACGGATTATCAGGCGAAACCGGAATTTGTCCGCCAGGCGCGGCGCCCGGACTACCCGTGCTGTTGTCTGTCATGGCTCCAGATCTCCTCGAAAGCAGCTAATGAAATGGCGATCCGCCTGAAGCGGTTGAAAAGTTCGAAAAGCGAATTTGCGGGCGCCGTACTACTTCTGGATGCAGGTGAGTTTTCGCGGAATTCGAGGCGGTGTCAACGGCGGTGTCAACGGCGGTGTCTGTTCTTGGCCGCTCTTGGCCGCGAACCCGCGGAGCGCGGAACGACGGTTTGTGAAAAATCATGCCGGGATCAGGAATCCGCGGCGAGCTTCGGCGACGATTCGAGCAGCGTCAGTTTCCCGGAAGGGACGCCGGCCTTCGAAAGGCCGTCGCGGTAATGGGCGACGTCGCCCGGCACTTTCCAGTGCAGATGCTGCATCATGCGTTCAACCGTCAGGCTCGGATAGTGGCTGAGCAGCACTTCGGCCGCGTTTTTCGCTTCCGCGGTTCGTTCCAATTGCGCGAGTGCCGCCGCCCGCACCGCCAGCGCCTGGAGGTGGTTGGGCGTGAGATACAGTTCCTCGCGCGCCCACGACAGCGCGGCGTCATACTGTCCCAACAAGTAATGACTGAAGGCGTTCACGGCCGCCCATTGATATCTGGGGTCGGAATTGCCGCGCTGGGACGCCATCGAAAACAGCTCGATGGCGTGCCGGTGTTCGCCAATCATGAGATGGCACATGCCGAGCACGCCACGGGCGCCCATGTCATAGGGATTGAGCGCGACGGCCCGCTTGGCGGCATCCATTGCCGCCTCGTAGTGTCCCTGCACGGCGCTGACATAAGCGAGAATCTGGAACGCAAAGGAGGAACGGGGGTCGAGCCGTACGCTGCTCTCCGCCAGTTGCCTCGAGGAGTCCCATAATTCGCGCGTGCTCTTGATCCAGCCGAACTGGATGCCCTGAATCTGGATGGTGGCAAGGTAGGCGCGCGCGATGGAAAGCGTCGGATCGAGTGCGATGGCTTCCCTGAACAGGCCGATCGAGGTTTCGAAGTCTTCCTTGGTCAACAGATAATAGTAGGACAGTCCCTTCAGGAAGCGATCCCAGGCGGTCAGATCGTTCGAGGGCGCGCGGGCGGGAGCAGAAGCCTCTGCGCGGTAAATCTCGGCGGCGATGGCCGCTGACAGGTTGGTGGTGATTTCGTCCTGCATCGCGAACAGGTCGCCGATGTCCCGGTCATACCGGCCGGTCCAGAGCTGCTCGCCCTTTTCAGGCGCAATCAATTCGGCAGTGACTCTAATCTTCGTCCCGGCCCGCCGTACCGAACCCTGGATCAGGTAGGTGGCGTCGATTTCGCGGGCGATCAGGCGCGTGCTCTGGTTGTTGCCCTT
Source organism: Xanthobacteraceae bacterium (assembly GCA_019748335.1). Lineage (GTDB taxonomy): Bacteria > Pseudomonadota > Alphaproteobacteria > Rhizobiales > Xanthobacteraceae > Bradyrhizobium. Next base: position 26,878 of record JAIEPP010000591.1, on the reverse strand, counting down.
GAACGCGAAGGTCGAGTTCCGGCTCAGCACCCGGTAGAACGACTGCAGCGACAGCGCGTGGATCAGGTCCTCGGTCAGGCCGTCGGAAAAATATTCGTCGGCGCTTTCGCTGAGATTAGCGAAAGGAAGCACGCCCACGATCGCGGTCCGATATTGAGCGGCGAGATTTGTCTCGGCAGCAACTTCCCTGGTTTCCCGCTTGCCGCGTTCGGAACCTGCGGGTTGCCAGGTCCAGACCTGAATCGGTTCTTCGATGTTCTTGAACCGGTGGGGGCCGGAATCGGTCAGCGTGACGCTAAGTCGCTTACCGGCCTCATGGCAGGCCTTGCCGGAAACCGCGATGCCGCCGGGGGCGGCCACCGATTCGAGGCGAACGGCGATGTTGACGTCGTCGCCGAACACCTCATCCTCGTCGGCCATCACATCGCCCATGTGAATGCCCATGCGGAACTGCATGATGCGGTCGGCGGGGATGTGGTCGTTCCGTTCCCCCATCAGCCCCTGCATCGCGATCGCCGCCTCGATGGCGCCGACGATGCTCGGAAATTCCAGCAAAAAGCCGTCGCCGGTGTTTTTTACCAGGCGGCCGCCGTGATTGAGGATGATCGGGTAGATCGCGCTCCGATGGGCCTTGAACGTGGCATGCGTGCCCGCCTCGTCGGCTCCCATCATGCGGGAGTAGCCGGCGACGTCAGCGCAAACGATGGCAGCCAGGCGTCTTTCCATATCCCCAAGATATCCCAAAGGCTCCAGAACCGGCAGATACCAGTACGTGGTCGGTTGACTGATTCCAATGTTTATAAAAGACGCTGTGTGTGACGGAAGCCTGATCCGCTCGGGATAGTAGCGCATTCCGCACAAAAATGGCATGGGGCAACGGGCGACGGGGCTCGCAAGGGAACGGTTCAAGGAACGGAGCAGGGGATGGGCGAGGCGCTGGGCATTCACGAACTCTGGCTGTTTATCCTCTCCGGTTTGTTGCTCAATGTCACGCCGGGGCCGGACACCGCCTACATCATCGGCCGCAGTGTTCAGCTCGGATGGCGCGGCGGCGCGGCCGCCGCGCTCGGGATCAGCTGCGGTTGCCTGGTTCACGTATTTGGCGCCGCAATCGGCCTTTCGGCGCTCCTGATGGCGTCTTCAGCTGCGTTTACGGTGGTGAAATGGGTCGGTGCGGCCTACCTGCTGATCACAGGTCTTCAGATGGTGCTGTCGCGCGGGCGACCGGCCGGGGAAGCGCCGGTGGCGGCGCCCGAGACGTCGCTACACCCGGTGTTCTGGCAGGGCGTCCTGACCTGCGCGCTCAATCCGAAAGTGGCGCTGTTTTTTCTGGCATTCCTGCCGCAATTCGTGGCGGCGGACGCTGCCCACAAGACGCTGGCCTTCCTGACGCTCGGCCTGGTCTTCATCTCCAGCGGCACGCTGTGGTGCTTCACCGTGGCGGCCTTTGCGGCAAGTGCGGCCGGCCGTATCCGGCAATCGACCGTCGGGATGGCCTGGATCAACCGCCTGCTCGGCGGAATGTTCGTCTATCTGGGCATCCGTGTCGCCATGATGGATACGCGCTGAAGTCAGCCGTTAGCGTTCGCTTCAGCCGTTAATTTTCAGCACAGCGTTTCCGGCCAGGTAAGCCCCGAGCAGGATCATCCCGATCTGGAACCAGAGCCGGAAAATGTCGGGCTGCAGCCGCGCGCGGACCGCCTGGCCGATGAACATGCCGGCGACTGAAGACACCATGGCGACCGCGCCCGGCAGCGCGGTCGCTGATGTCAGCAGGCCCTCGCTGGTCAGGTTGAAGCCAAGCGCCAGGGTCGCGACCGTGAAGAACACACCGAGCGCCTGAATCAGCTCTTCCTTCTCCATGCCGATCGCCTGCAGGAACGGCACCGAGGGAATCACCTGCACGCCGCTCGCCGCCGAAATCATGCCGGTGACGAGGCCTACGATGCCGCCAACCCATTTCTCGTTGCGGGGCGCGACGGTGAAACTGAATTTGCTCAGGCCGATGACCGCGTTGATCGCCAGCAACAGGCCGAGCACGATCGCCGTATAGCGCGCATAGGGGCCGGTCAGCGCGCCGCCGTTCAGCCAGATTCCGGCCGCCGTCCCGATCAGCAGCGGCCACAGCCGCCGCAGGATGTCGCGCAGATAGGGGCCGCCGAAGGTCTGCCAGATGTTGGTGACGATTGCCGGCACGATGACGATCGCGATGGCCTGCGCCGGCGGCATCGATACCGCGAGCAGCCCCATCGCCACGGTCGGCAGGCCAAGCCCGAGGGCGCCCTTGACGAAGCCGGCGATCAGCAAGGCGACCGCGATGAGAATGAGTACTGAATCGAACATGGCGGGTACATTGACCGATAGATACAACAGGCACAATCTGGAGATTACGGAGACAGCCTTCGTCTATGCCGAAAGCTAGGAGCGTGCGCCATGTCCATGCGTTTCGATCTGGTCGACCTTCAGCTCTTCATTGCGGTGGCGGAGACGCGCAGCATCACCAACGGCGCGCAGCGTTTGCATCTGGCTTTGGCTTCGGGCAGCGAACGGATCAAGGGGCTGGAACAGGCGCTCGGCGTGGCGTTGCTGACGCGCGGTCGCCGCGGCGTCGAGCTGACACCGGCCGGCGAAAGCCTGCTCGATCACGCCCGCATCATCATCCATCATGTCGAGGCGATGCGCGGCGATCTGATGGCCTTTGCCCGCGGCGTCAAGGCGACCGTGCGATTTCTCGCCAACACTTCGGGCCTGTCGGAATATCTGCCGAAGATGCTGGCCGCGTTCCTCGGCCAGCATCCGCACATTTCGGTCGACGTCGAGGAGCGCGAAAGCGGCGACATCGCCCATGCGATCCTGACCGGGGCGGCCGATCTCGGCCTTGCCGCCGAGCACGCGCTGCCCGACTCGATCGAGCGGATCCCGTTCAGCGAGGACCGACTGGTGCTGGTCGCCGCGCGGGACGGCGAACTGGCGCACCGGCGGCAGCTCGATTTCAGCGAGGTGGTGGAGCGGGATTTCGTCGGACTGATCACCTCAAGCGCGCTGCATGCCCATGTCACCGGACACGCGGCAAGGCTGGGAGCGCGCTTACGCTTTCGCGCGCGGCTGAACAATTTCGACGCGATGGGTGAATTGGTGGCCGCCGGCATCGGGGTCGCCGTGATGCCGGAGGTCGCGGCCAGGCGTTGCGCGCGCGCGATGAAGATCAACGTGATCCGGATCCGGGATCCCTGGGCCAACCGGCGGCTTGCGATCTGCGCCCGCAGTTTCAAGTCGCTGCCGCGGCCGGCCAAGCAGCTCGCCGACCATCTGCGGACGGCGGCGCCGTGAAGCTCATTTCGCCGTATCGAGGTGCGCGGCCTTGATGACGCGCGCCCACTTTTGCGCCTCGGCCGCGATGAAGTCACGAAAATGCTTCGGCCTGTCACCGGCCACCGTGAGGCCCTGATCGGCCAATTTCTGCTTCACTTGCGGATCATCCATCGCCTGGTTGGTGACGGCATTGAGCAGGTTGACGATATTTTCAGGCGTGCCGCCCGGGGCGATCATGCCGTACCAGTTCTGAATCAGGATATCCGGCATGCCGACCTCGGCGGTGGTCGGCACGTCAGGCGCCGTCGGCGCACGCTCGGGCGCGCCGAGCGCAATGGGGCGCAAACTCCCGGCCTTGATGTGCGGCAAGATCACCGGCAGGTCGAGGAACGCCATCTGCACCTGCTGGCCGAGCAGGTCGTTGATGGCGGGCGCCGCACCCCGATAGGGGATGTGGACGATGTCGATATTGGCCGTCTGCTTGAACAGTTCGCCCGCCAGATGCGGCAGGCCGCCGACGCCGGCGGAAGCGAAGTTGAGCTTTCCGGGCTGCGCCTTGGCGAGTGCGACCAGCTCGGCCATGTTATTGGCGGGGACGTTGGAGGCTACGACCAGCATTTCCGGCACCGTCGTCACCAGGGTCACCGGCGCGAAATCCCGGGCGACATCGTAGGGTACCCTTTCCATGGTCGGGTTGATCACGAGCGAACTCGCGCTCACGATTCCGACCGTGTAGCCGTCAGGTGCCGCCTTCGCGACCGCATCGGTGCCGAGCACGCCGCCCTGGCCGCCGCGATTGTCGATGATGACGGGCTGTTTGACGATTTCCGACATCCGCTGGCCGACCACGCGCGCGATGATGTCGTTGGGCCCGCCGGCCGGGAACGGCACGATCAGCTTGATCGGCTTGCTCGGAAAATCCTGCGCCGCGGCCAATGCCGGTAACGACACAAGCCACAGTCCCGCGAGCAACCGGCCCAGGATTCTCATCGACGTCTCCCCTGCGGTTCCGCGTCTCGATGCGCGTTGTCGCCGCTGGCGGCAATTCTATAGCGTTTTCGAGCGAAGTGGATACCGGTTCGCGTAAAGAAAACGCGCCAAAACGAAAGAGTAGAGCCCGGTTCTGATTCATCAGAACCGGGCTCTACGAGATGGTCCGCGTCATGCAAGAAGAGAGCGGGAGCGACAGCGCAAATACATGCACGGATCGCTGCCGGATTGATCAGGTATCCTGGCCGTTCAGCAGTTTCAGCGCCGCCTCATGCACGCGGGCGTCGCCGGCGGCGACGATACGGCCGCCGCTTTGGGCCGGCTTGCCTTCCCAGTTGGTGACGATGCCGCCGGCGCCGGTGACGATCGGGATCAGGGCTGCAATGTCGTAGGGTTTCAACTCGGTCTCGACCACGAGGTCGAGATGGCCCGCCGCCAGCATGCAGTAGGAGTAGCAATCGCCGCCGTAACGCGACAGTCGGACTTCCTTCTCTATCCGGCCGAAAATGGCGCGGTCGGCCGCGTTCATCAACAGCGGACTGGTGGTGTAGGAGGTCGCCTCCTTCAGCGAGGCGCAGCGCCGCACCGATAATTTTCGTTCGCCCGACGGCCCGGAATAATGCGCCGAGCCGGAATCGCCAGAAAAACGCTCGCCGATAAAGGGCTGGTGCATCATGCCGAATACCGGCGTGCCCTTGTGCAGCAGCGCGATCAGCGTGCCCCAGATCGGAAAGCCGGCGATGAAGGACTTGGTGCCGTCGATCGGGTCGAGCACCCAGACATATTCGGCGTCCTCGCGCTCGCTGCCGAATTCCTCGCCGACGATGCCATGCTGGGGAAAGTTGGCCTTGATCAGACGGCGCATCACGGCTTCGGCGGCGCGGTCGGCCTCGGTGACGGGGTCGAAATCGCTTGCGCTCTTGTTATCGATGGAGAGCGAGGTGCGGAAGAACGGCAGGATGGTTTCGCCGGAGGAGGTCGCCAGGCGGCCGATGAAGGCTGTGAAATCGATGACCGTCACGGCTGTTCCCTGGGAAGGCGAGGTACGAATGAAAGACGAGGAATTCCTGACCGGAATTCGTGGCCTTGCCTAGCTCAATCCGGCAAACTGCGCACTGTCGTTGCGACATTTGCCTCTGGTATTTTAATGCCGAATCAGCACCGCGATTTGGTGAAGTTTTTGTCTACAGCACCGATCACAAAATTGCGAACTTCTGGCATACCAGAGATGCAAAACGTATAGGACTGCGGATTCGTATTGCCTAAGCCATTGATATTTTTATGATAAAATTCGAAACTGGGCCGTGTTACCGTTCGGCCAGCCTGACCAACATTGCGCAGGAAATGTAGCAAAAACTCTTGCCTTTTGTGCAGCGCGGTCGCATATTGTTGCGGTGCGGTAGCGCCTCGCGCTATCGCTGCCCTCCTTGGGCGTTTCCTCCCTAGACTTGGGCCGCTTGTTCATTCAAGCGGCCCTTTTTTCTTGTCTGCGTCAGTCCGGGCTTGCGACTTCGCCGCGCCCTCAGGTGCGCAATTGCGACGGGAGTGAATCGGATTTCTACTCCGCCGCGGCCTGGAACGGTCCGAGGTCGCTGAGCGGGACCTGCGCCAGCGCGTCGGCGAGCGCCGTGAAATCGGCGGCCACCTGCGCAAAGCGCGGCGAGCGCTCGCGGCGGCGCTCGTCCATATAGATGGCGCGGTTGAGTTCGAGCTGTACGGTATGCAAGCCGCTCGCGGGGTTGCCGTAATGCTCGGTGATGAAGCCGCCGGCATAGGGTTTGTTGCGTCCGATCGAATAGCCGAGCCCGCGCATGATGTCTTCGACGATATCGGGCAGCACGCCGGCGCAACTGGTGCCGTAGCGGTCGCCGATCACGATGTCGGGCCGCCGCGGCTCGTCTCTGGACACGCCGACCGAGGGCATCGAATGGCAATCCACCAGGATCACGGTGCCGAACGCCTGGTGGGCCTTGTTGATCAGGCGCCGCAGCGCACGGTGATACGGCTTGTAGAGCGCCTCGATCCGTCCCAGCGCGTCGTCGACCGAAATCCGCTCGCGGTAGATTTCCTGTCCGTCGCCAACCACGCGCGGGATGGTGCCGAGACCGCCGGCGACCCGCATCGAGCGCGTGTTGGCGAAACTCGGCAGCCGGCCGGTGAACATGCGCGGATCGAGTTCATACGGCTCGCGGTTCACATCGACATAGGAGCGCGGGAAATTGACCCGCACCGTCGGAAAACCCCGATCGCAGAGATCGGCGATCAATTCGTCCATGAACGAATCCTCGGAGCGGCGCAGGCTCGCGAGGTCGATGCGGGAAGCGTTGAGGAATTCGGGCGGATAGACCGAGCCGGAATGCGGCGAGTTGAAGATGATCGGCGCCCGCCAGTCGGCCGGCTCCACGATCTCGAACGGAGGCGAAAATTCGCCTTCAAACTGGGTCATCGCCGGGCGCCATTCCCTGAGATCCGCGTTTCCCTTGTCGTTTCCCTTGGTCAAATCGACAAGGCAAGCGATTCTGCCAGAAAACGGAGGTTTTATAAGGATGCATTGTCGGTAATCGCAATCATTCTGCCAAGCGAAAAACGCCGCAAAGCGGCTGGAACATGTCGCAAACACCTGAAAAACGTCCGGGGTCATTGATCCCGACCGCCATCGGGTACAGAAATGGCGCCGCGCCAGCTTCGCCACGCCGTCTTCCCTTCACCCGATATTTACCGTCTGTCGGGCTTAGTGGGACGGAGCGATCCTCCAGGCCGGTTTCGACGACAGTAGAGTAGCCATGCATAAAATCCTTCTCGCCGAAGACGACAACGATATGCGCCGCTTCCTGGTGAAGGCGTTGGAAAACGCCGGATTTCAGGTCTCGCCCCACGACAACGGCATGTCGGCCTATCAGCGGCTGCGCGAGGAGCCGTTCGAGATGCTGCTCACCGATATCGTGATGCCGGAAATGGACGGCATCGAACTGGCGCGCCGCGCCTCGGAACTCGATCCCGATATCAAGATCATGTTCATCACCGGCTTTGCCGCGGTCGCCCTGAACTCTGATTCGGACGCGCCAAAGAATGCAAAGGTGCTGGCCAAGCCGGTTCACCTCCGCGAACTCGTCAGCGAAGTGAACAAGATGCTGGCGGCCTGATTCAGGCTCGATTTAGCTCGAAAACACCCCAGAAATTACTCTCAAGCGTCCTTGCCGGGGCGCTTTGGAGCCGATATACGGACCTCACCCAATACGACTTGGGGCGTTTTTCGGATCCCGATTCCGAAGAGACAATGCCCTGACAAAAGCTAGAGCGGGATGACCGGTCTAGGGCGCGTAGCTCAGCGGGAGAGCACCTCGTTGACATCGAGGGGGTCACAGGTTCGATCCCTGTCGCGCCCACCATCCTTTGCCTACGAAGCGAGCAAGGATGCCTCGCCGAAACCACTTGGCGGGCGACAGCATCAGCGATTGGTTCGGAGCGGTCGATGCTCAATGCACCGCCGCGTACATGATCTTCTCTTCGGTCGCCTCGAACGCCGAAAACTCCTCGACCACCTTGCCTTGCCGTGACACCAGGATGCCGTCGGACAGCGCCATGATCTCCGGCAGGTAGGACGAAATCACAACTACCGCCTTGCCCTCGTCGGCGAGCCGCTGGATCAGTTCGTGGATTTCGACGATGGCGCCGACGTCGACACCGCGGGTCGGTTCGTCGAAGATGATCAGGTCCGGCTCCTGCACCAGCGATTTCGCGATTACGACCTTCTGCTGGTTACCACCCGACAGTTCGACGACCTTCATGCTGTTGCCTGTGGTGCGGACCTTGAGCCGCTCGACCCATTTGCTGCCGACATTGTCGGCCTCGCGCCGCGACAGGAAGAACCGCCCGCCGGGAAGCTTTGCCAGCAGGCCGAGATAGATGTTGCGGGCGACCGACATGGTCTCGAAGAAGCCCTCGACCTTGCGATCTTCCGTCACGTAGGCGATGCCGGCCCGCACCGCCGGCGCCGGCACGCGGTAGCGCACCGGCTTGCCGTGCAGGAGTACCTCGCCGCCGTGGAAGAAATCCCGTTTCAGCACGCCGGCGACGACCTTGAAGGTCTCGGTGCGGCCGGCGCCGACCAGCCCGAACACGCCGGTGATCTGTCCGGCGAATACCGACAGCGAATTGTTCTTCACCATCGGCGCCATCTTCAGGTTCTGCACCGTCAGCACCCGCGCGCCCGCGGTGCGCATCGTGGTCTTGCGCGCGCCATACAGCGTGTTGGAGAGGTCACGCCCGACCATCGCCTGCACGATGCGGGCGCGGTCGAACTTCGCGGCCTCATCGGTCACCACATGCTTGCCGTCGCGCAGGATCGTGATGCGGTCGGCGAGGATCAACGCTTCCTCGAGTGCGTGCGAGATGAACACGATCGAGACGCCGCGGCGCTTCAAGTCGCGCACCAGGTCGAAGAAATATTTCTTCTCTTCCGGCGTCAGTGTCGCGGTCGGCTCGTCGAAGATGATCACCTTGGCGTCGTGCAGCACGGCGCGGGCGATCTCGACCATCTGCTTCTTGGCGGCGCCGAGCAGGCCGACGGTGGCGGTCGGGGTGACGTCGAAATTCAACGATTGCAGGAATTGCTGGGCTGAGATGTAAATGCCGCGCAGCCGGTTGTAGAAGCGCTCCTGCCCGAGAAACAGGTTTTGTGCCACCGTCATGGTCGGCACCAGGCTGTTTTCCTGAAACACCATGGCGATGCCGAGATGGCGCGCTTCCAGCGGCGTCTTCGGCATCACGTCGGCGCCGTTGACCTGCATCGTTCCCGACGTGAGCGTGACGACGCCCGCCATCACCTTGGTCAGCGTCGACTTGCCGGCGCCGTTTTCGCCGACCAGGGCATGGATCTCGCCGCGCCGAAGTTCGAAATCGACGCCGTCGATCGCGGGCACGCCGGCATAGAGCTTGGTTGCCTTGTTGAGGCTGAGGATGATCTCGCTCATGACCGCAATTCCTGTTCGACCATCGCCAGCGGTATCCGCAGCAGTCGGCCGGGTCCTTTGGCGATCGCATAAAGCGCGCCACCCATTTCGATCGCTGCGACGATGCCGTGGTTGACGCCGTCAACGCGGCTGTGCAGCGCATAAAGCGGGATGCCGTCGGCGTTGAGCCGGATGATAAGGCCGTAGGAGCGTGGCGGCGCCCACGGTTTGACCACGCCCATGGTCTTGAGGTGGGCACCCTGCATCGGTTCGAGAAACGACTGGCCGGATTTCAGTTTCGGCGCGATCCAGTATTGCGGATCGATTTCCGCCATCATGCGGCGGCGATAGGCGTTTTCGCGCAACACGAATTCGACCAGTTGCGTGCGCGCTGTGAACGCGGTGAGCCAGAATCCGCTGGAGGCGGCAGGCGTCAGTCGCGACGGATAGACCGGCAGGTTGTCGAGCACGGCGCGCTGGCTGCCGTCGGGTGCGATGGCCACGACGCGGTGCCGCCAACTCTCGCTGAAGAAAATGTTGTCGCCGGCGGCACAGGCCCCGAACGCGTATTGCGCCTTTGAAGCAATGGCGCGGACGTTTTTGCCGGCGGGATCCAGCACCAGCACCTGTCCGGTGCGGCCGCGCTCCATCAGATCATGCGCCCATTGCCCGCAAGGGCGGGCGTTCGAACCGTTGGTCGCGAGCAGTGTTCCCTTGCGCCCCGGCGACAGCGCATTGATCGCGGTCATCGAAGGGGCGGTAAAGATCGCGTTAGGAGTCGCGGCGGACAGCGTCGCGAACACCTGTACCTCGCGCCCGTCGAGCGCCACCGCTATGCCGCCATCGGGCAGGCAGCACAGCGCCGTAATGTTGCGATCGAAGCGCCGCAGCTCGCTGGCATCAGCGCCGTTGAGGCAGCGGATGACGGCGCCGTCGGCGATGTAGAGCGCCTTGCCGTCGGTCGCGAGATCTTCCGGCGCCTCGAGCTGCGCCAGCGTCTCGGCCTTCTCCAGAATCTGGTTCGGCTTCAGCGCGCCGTCGAACGACGGCACCGTGATCGTGGCATCGCCGCGCCCGAGCAGGCGGTCGGTAAAATCCCGCAAGGCCGCGATCATTGGCTCTTTCCCCAGCGCCGGTCGTACTGGACGAAGTCCGGATCGGCATTGCTGAGTTTGTACTTGCCGATCCGGTTGTTCATGATGCCGCCGAGATAGAGATAGCCGCGGTGCTCGCGCATCGAGGTGATCATCGGGTGGTTCTCGCCGCGCAGGTCCCAGAACGATTCCAGCACCTCGCCGCGCTCGTTGAACTTGATGACACAGCCGGTGTTGATGTTCGGAAACAGCCATTCGTCGATCGGGACGCGCTTGCCCATCCGCTTGCGGAAGCCCGGCATCTTCCAGGCGAGATCGAGTGCCGGACTACGCATGCCGACCATCGCGAGCCAGTAATTGCCGTCGGAGGCGAGGTTGATGTTGTCAGGGTAGCCCGGCAGGTTGTCGATCACCATCTCGTCGGTTCCGGCCTTGGGGCCGTCGAACCAGTAGCGGCGGATGCAGCAGCCGAAGGTTTCCGCGAACAGGATCGATTGGCCGTCGCTGGCGATGCAGATGCCGTTGGGGAATTTCAACCCGCGCAACACGGTGCGCGTGGTGTTGGTATTCGGATCGTAGCAGATGATGCGGCCGTTGCCGCGCGCTTCCAACCCGTCGACCGGCCATTCGTGCATTTCGTAGCGGACGGTGGCTTCCGAGAAGAAGATGCGGCCGTCGTCGGCGATGTCGAGATCGTCGGCGAGCCGCAACCGGCTGTCGTCGTTGACGGAATAAAGGCTGCGGTTGGTTTCGTCGGTGACCTTCTCGACCTTGCGCTCCGGCGTGATCCGATAGAGGCCCATGCCGCCTATGCAGACATAGAGATTGTCGTTGCGGTCGAACGCCATGCCGAGCGGCTGGCCGCCGATATGGGCGTAGACTTCCATCTCCGCGTAGTCCGGCGCCGTGAACCGCATGATGTCGCCGTGGCGCGAGCCGGCATAGAGATTGTCGTGGCGGTCGAGGATGACGTCTTCCGGCGCCTCGATGCGGCCGAGGCCGATCAGCGAGACGTCGCGCAGCTTGTCGTTCTGGGCAAACGCGCCGCTGCCGGGCGCGGTCGAGGCCGCCGGCGCCAGCGCGTGATAGGTCGGGCTGACATAGACCTTGCTGATGATGCGGGTGCGGTTCTTCAGCCAGCGAATGTCGATGGTGGCGGCGACCAGCAGCACCGCGGCCAGCACCATGCGGTTGACGCCACCGGAGACCGACAGCGTGGTCATGCCGTTGATCAGGAACAGCACGATCAGCGTGCCGACCAGCGCCTTGGTCACCGAGCCCTTGCCGCCGCCGAGGCTGATGCCGCCGAGCACGGTCGCCGTCAGCACGGTGACCTCGAGGCCGACGCCGACATCGCCGCCGACGGTGCCGAGCCTCGCTGCAAAGAACAAGGCACCGATCGAGGTCATGACGCCGCTGGCGACATAGCACAGCGCGATCGTCCGCCGCACAGGAATGCCGGAATTATACGCCGAGCGGCGCGAACCGCCGATCGCGGTGATGTGCCAGCCCGGCCGCAGCCGGGTCAGGAACACATGGCCGAAGACGGCGACGACCAGATAGACCAGCACCACGCTCGGTACGCCGAGGACGCCGCCGCCGCCGACGAAGTTCCAGGAGGGAATGTCAGGGAAAGCCGCCGCGATCTTGTTGGAATAGTCGAACAGCAAGAGATCGTAGGCGGAGCGATAGATGATCAGCGTGATCAGCGTGGTGATGAAGGCGCGCAGCCGCAGGTAACCGATCAGGAGGCCGTTGACGGCGCCGAGCGCCGCCCCACAGAGCAGCGTTGCTGCGATGACCGACGGTACCGGCCAGTCCAGCACGTTGAGGCAGAACAGCGCGCAGAAATCGCACAGCGCGAACATCGAACCGACGGAAAGGTCGATGCCGCCGACGATCACGACCAGCGCAATGCCGAGCACGACAAAGCCGATTTCGCCGGCCTGCCGTCCGGTATCGGCGAGACCGCCGACCGACAGAAAGCCCGGGATCGCGCGGCTGAGCAGGACCGTGATGATCGCGAGCACGATCACCGGGATCGCGGTCTCGGTCCAGCGCTTGGAGAGAATCTCGCCGAGCAGATGATCCGGCCAATAGCGGTAGCGTAAGCGAAGCAGGGCGTCTTGCATTGGCGGGACCGGGAGAGAGGGGGAGGAGACGAGGCGCCGGTCCGGAGAAACGGCCATGCCAGCGCACGCCGCTTCTCCGGTGGTTTCGAGTGGAGCTACTTCTTGAGGTCGCTGAGATTCCAGCAGGCGGTTTCGCTTCCGGCATTCTCCTTGGTGACAGGAATCAGGGTCGTGTACATCGATCCCTTCACCGAGCCCGGCTTGACGCCCGACGACACCAGCCACTTGATCATCCCGGCCATCTGCTCGGCCTGGGTCGGCACGTCGTAGCTGAGGACGAGGTCGAACGCGCCCGACTTGACCAGTTCGCAGGCGCCGCGGCGTTCGCCGCCGCCGGAGGTGGCGACGAACACCTTGCCGGTGAGGCCGGCTTCCTTCACCGCCGCGGCGGTGCCGATGTCCATGCCGTCCCAGAAGCCGACGATGCCGCACAGGTCGGGATTCTGCTTCAGCACGGTCTGTGTGATCGCCTTGGCCTTGGCAGCATCCCAGTCGGCAGCCTGGCTCGACACCACCTTGACCTCGGGATGCTTGGCCAGCACGTTCTCGACGCCCTTGAGCGTGTAGGCACTTGCGGCGGCCGACAGCGCGCCTTGCACGATCGCGATCTTGTTCGACTTGCCTGCGCAGGCCTTGACCACGGCCTCAGTGTCGCGTTCGCCGATTTCGATCCAGTTGGCGCCGACGAAGGCCGAGCTGCGATAGACCGAGCCCATGTTGACCTGGATGATGTAGATACCCTCGTTCTCGGCGCGCTGCATCAGCTTGGCGTAGGTCTGCACATCCGGATTGTGCACGATGATCGCGGCGGGCTTTTCCGAGATCAGCGTCGTCAGCGCCTGCGCGCCGGCATTGGTGCTCCAGTTCGGATCGCGCACCACCACCTTCATGCCGTAGGGCTCGAGCTCCTTCTTGACGCCGGCGAACCAGCCCTCGGTGAGATCGAAATTCATCGCGACGGGGATATAGGCGACGGTCTTGCCGGCCAGCGCTTCCTTGAACGCGGCCTGGAACGGTTCGTCGAGGCCTTTTTGCGCCAGGGCCGGGGCGCAGGCCGCGATCATCAGGCCGATGCCGAAGGCCGTTGTTGTGAAAGTGCGTCCGTAAATCGTCATGTGATCCTCCCGGTTCTGGTTTGCTTTGCGTTGGCTACGGCGATCAGATGTCGCCTTGTTGCGCCGTTTCTTCGTTGCGTGGGTTGAGAAACGAGTCGGTAATGACGGCGATCAGCAGCACCACGCCCTTGACGAGGTTCTGGCCGGAATAAGAGACGTCCATGATCGTCATGCCGTTCAGCATGGTGCCGATCAGCAGCGTTCCGATGATGACATTGACGACGCCGCCACGGCCCCCGGACAGGCCGATGCCGCCGAGCACCACCACCAGGATGACGTCGTAGATCAATGTCGAGTTGAAGATACGTGTCGGCATGCTGTTGACCGACGACGCCATGATCAGGCCGGCGGCGCAGCCGATCAATGCGGCCATCACATATTGCAGCACGATGATGGGACGGGTCGGGATGCCGGTGACGCGGGCGCCGTTCGGATTGTCGCCGATCGCGTAGATGTAGGCGCCAAGCCGGGTCTGCCGCAGCAGGAAGGCGACCGCGATGCAGGCCAGCGCGAACATCACCACCGGCATCGGGATGCCCAGGAGGTTGCCCTGTCCGAGTTTTTCGAAGCCGTCGAGCCCGGGGCTCCATTGCACGACGTCGAGCTTGAACAAGGCGGCCTGGCCGAGGCCGGCGAGAAACAAGCCGGACGCCAGCGTCGTGAACAGCGATGGCACTTCGGCGTAGGCGATCAGCCAGCCATTGACGAGGCCGAACGCGATGCTCAGCGCGAAGGCGGCGGCGAGCGAAATCGAGAGTGAATGGCCGTCCTGCACCATCTGCAGCACCAGCCCGGGTGGAACCGCCAGTGCCGCGATCAGCGAAATATCGATGCCGCGACCGATCACGACGATCGCCATGGCAAGGCCGAGGATCCCGAGCACCGCCACGTTCTGCAGCAGCGTCAGCATGTTCGCCGTGGTCAGAAATCCGGGCAGGGCAATCGCGAAGATCGGAAACAGCGCAGTAAAAACCGCGAATACGATTCCCTGCTGGCCGAGGTTTTTGATTCCCATCCCGGATTCTCTTGCTTGTTCTTTTGCCGGCGATGTTCGCGCGCTTTCGGGAGCAATGCAAGCCGCTACGTTGTTGCCCGCGAGATACAACCCGGCGCGCGCGCGGCGTCTAGACGCAAGTGACGTCGCGTGTCCAAAAATTTCGCATGGCGGAAACCGATCGTACCGCAGGCGAGGCGATGCGGCGCGCTATGTCTTGTTCTTCTGATAGCCGTCGACATAAACAGCCGCCAGCAGCACCAGTCCCTTGACGACGTATTGCCAGTAGATCCCGATGCCGAGGATCGACATGCCGTTGTTCATCACGCCCATGACGAAGGCGCCGATCACGACGCCCATCACCTTGCCGACGCCGCCGGAGGCCGATGCGCCGCCGATGAAGCAGGCCGCGATAACGTCGAGTTCGAACGAGTTGCCGGCGCTCGGCGTCGCCGAGTTCAAGCGCGCGGCGACGATCAGCCCGGCAAGGCCGGCCAGCGCCCCCATGTTGACGAAGGTCAGGAAGATCACCCGCTCGGACGTGCCGCCGGTGAGTTGCGCCGCCATCCGGTTGCCGCCGAGCGCGTAGATCCGGCGGCCGACGGTCATGCGCGTGGTCACGAACATGTAGAGCAGGATCAGCGCGCCCATGATGATCAGCACGTTGGGGAGGCCGCGATAGGACGCCAGCAGGTAGCCGAACCCGATCATCAGAATGGCGAAAATGGCGTTCTTGCCGGCGAACAGCGCGAACGGCTCCGTCTCGGTCGCATGCGCTCTGCCGCGGCGCCAGCGGCGCGCACTAGTGAAAATCAAAAGGGCGGCGCCAAGGACGCCGATCAGCATCGACGTCCACCGGAAGTTGGGGCCGATGCCGTTGCCGAAGATGGCCAGCAGTGGCGGGCTGACGAAATCCGGAATGAAACCGGAGCTGATGCTCTGGAAATCCTTTGGAAACGGACCCACGAACTGCCCAAGCAGGATGTTTCCGGTGAGCCCGCGGAAAATAAGCATGCCGCCGAGCGTCACGATGAAGGACGGAATCTTGGCGTAGGCGACGAAATAGCCCTGGGCCGCCCCGATCAGTCCGCCGACCACCAGCGATAGGCCGACTACCGGCACCCATGGCATCTTGTAGTCGACCATCATGGTGGCGGCGATGGCGCCGACGAAGCCCACGATCGAGCCGACGGAGAGGTCGATATTGCCGCCGACGATGATCAGCAGCATGCCGAGCGCCATGATGACGATGTAGCTGTTCTGCAGGATCAGGTTGGTAATGTTGACGGGCGCTAGCAGCACGCCGCCGGTCAGGTATTCGAACAGCGCCATGATCAAGAGCAACGAACCGAGCAGGCCGTATTCGCGCAGATTGCTCTTCCAGAAGCCGGCGCCGTTGGCGTCGTTGCCGGAGTTCCTGGCCACTTCCTGGCTCATCGCGCGGCCCCGTGCTGCCGCATGATCGCGGCCATGATCTTTTCCTGGCTGGCCTCGTGGACTGGCATCTCGTCGATCAGCCGGCCTTCGTTCATCACGTAGAGCCGGTCGCAGATGCCGAGCAGTTCGGGCATCTCGGAGGAGATCACGAGCACGCCTTTGCCTGACGCTGCGAGATCGTTGATGATGGTGTAGATCTCGTATTTGGCGCCGATATCGATGCCGCGCGTCGGCTCGTCGAGAATCAGCACGCAGGGGTCGGCGAACAGCCACTTGCTGAGCACCACCTTCTGCTGGTTGCCGCCGGACAGATTGAGGGCCTTCTGCAGGATGCCGGACGAGCGGATGTTCAGTTTCGAACGGTATTGTTCGGCGACCTCGGTCTCCCCGTGGTCGTCGATCACGCCGTAGCGGGAGACGCCGGCGAGATTGGCCAGCGTGATGTTGCTCTTGATGTCTTCGCCGAGGATCAGGCCGAGGTTCTTGCGATCCTCCGTCAGGTAGGCAAGCCCGCCGGCGACCGCCTTCTGGATCGAACTGAGGTCGGCTTCGCGGCCCTGTATGAACGCCTGGCCGGCGATGTGGCGGCCATAGGCGCGGCCGAACACGCTCATCGCCAGTTCAGTTCGCCCGGCGCCCATCAGGCCGGCGATCCCGACAACTTCGCCCGCCCGGATGTTGAGGCTGACACCCTTGATGACTTCGCGGCCGGGATGCTGCGGATGTTCGACCCGCCAGTCTCTGATCTCGAACAGCGTGTCGCCGATCCTGGGCACGCGGTGCGGATAGCGTTCCGACATTTCGCGGCCGACCATGCTCCTGATGATGCGCGCCTCGCTGATCTCCTCGGCGTGGCAGTCGATGGTCTCCACCGTGGTGCCGTCGCGCAGCACGGTGATGAAGTCCGCCACCGCCGCGAGTTCGTTGAGCTTGTGGGAAATCAGGATCGAGGCGATGCCCTGGCGCCGGAATTCCCGGAGCAGCTCCAGCAAAGCGGCGCTGTCGCTTTCGTTCAGGCTGGCGGTCGGCTCGTCCAGGATCAGCAGCCGCACTTTCTTGGCCAGCGCCTTGGCGATTTCGACCAACTGCTGCTTGCCGACGCCAAGATGGGTGATCAGCGCGGTGGGCTGCTCGTTCAATCCGACCTTGGCCAGCAGTTCGCGGGTGCGGCGGAACGCCTCGTCCCAGTCGATGACGCCCATTTTCGCGGGCTCGTGGCCGAGAAAGATATTTTCGGCGATCGACAGCAGCGGGACCAGCGCCAGTTCCTGGTGGATGATGATGATGCCGAGGCGCTCGCTGTCGGAGATACCGGCGAATTGCCGCTGCTCGCCCTCATAGATGATGTCGCCTTCGTAGGAGCCGTGCGGGTAAACCCCGCTCAAGACCTTCATCAGCGTCGATTTGCCGGCGCCGTTCTCGCCGCAGATCGCGTGAATTTCGCCGGCCTGAACGGCGAGATTGACGTTGCGCAGCGCTTTCACGCCGGGAAAGGTCTTGGATATGCCGCGCATTTCCAGAAGGGCCGTCATGGTAAGCTCACTCTACTCCGACCGCATTCCGGCTTCCCCGCGCGTTACCTAAACTGTTCAGCCTTGTAATAGCCGGTGTCGATCAGCGCGGCCTTCCAGTTGTCCAGATCGACCGCGACCGGCTTCAAGAGATAAGAGGGCACCACCTTGAGGCCGTTGTTATAGGTCTTGGTGTCGTTGACTTCGGGCTTGCCGCCGGACAGCACGGCGTCAACCATTTCAGCGGCAACCTTGGCAAGGTCGCGTGTGTCCTTGAAGATGGTCGAATACTGTTCGTGGCTGACGATGGATTTGACCGAGGGCACTTCGGCATCCTGGCCTGAAATCACCGGCATCGGGGCTTCCTTGGAGCCGTAGCCGACCCCCCTCAGGGCAGCGATGATGCCGATGCTGAGGCCATCATAGGGCGACAGCACCGCATCGACATGCTTGGAGGTGTAGAACGCACTGAGCAGGTTCTCCATCCGGGCCTGGGCGACGGAAGCCTCCCAGCGCAGCGTCGAAACCTTGTCCATGCCGACCTGCTTGCTCTGCACCACCAGCTTGCCGCTGTCGATATAGGGTTTCAGCACCGACATCGCGCCGTCATAGAAGAAGAAGGCATTGTTGTCGTCGGGCGAGCCGCCGAACAGCTCGATGTTGAAGGGACCCTTGCCCTCCTTCAGTCCGAGGCCCTTTTCGATGCTGTTCGCCTGCAAGACGCCGACCTGGAAATTGTCGAAGGTGGCGTAGTAGTCGACGTTAGCGGAGCCGCGGATCAGGCGGTCGTAGGAAATCACCTTGATGCCGGCGTCGGCGGCGCGCTGCAGCGCATTGGAAAGGGTGGTGCCGTCGATGGCGGCGATGACCAGCACCTTTTCCTGCTTGGTGATCATGTTCTCGATCTGGGCCAGCTGGTTCGGAATGTCGTTGTCGGCATATTGCAGGTCGGTCTTGTAGCCCTTGGCCTGCAACACCCTCACGATGTTGTCGCCGTCCGCAATCCAGCGCGCAGACGATTTGGTCGGCATCGCGATCCCGATGGTGCCCTTGTCCTGCGCCTGCGTCGGGCCGGCCAGCGCGGCCAATCCGAGCGCGGCGGCTACAGCGACGGTTTTGAGGTGCATCATGAGGGTTCCTCCTGTGTGACTTCTTGTTACGCCGTCATAACATCTTCAGGCAGGCATCTCACCCACAATGTGCTTCCCCGCGATATAGCCGAACGTCAGTGCCGGGCCGAGCGTGATGCCGGCGCCGGGATAGTTGCCACCCATGATGCTGGCCATGTCGTTGCCGGCGGCGTAGAGGCCCGCGATCGGCTGGCCGTTGGCATCGAGGGCGCGGGCGTTCTCGTCGGTCCTGATGCCCGCGTAAGTGCCGAGATCGCCGATCACCATCTTGATCGCGTAAAACGGTCCGTCCTTGATCGGCGCGATGCAGGGGTTGGGGCCGTGCAGCGCGTCACCCTGATAGCGGTTATAGGCGCGCGAGCCCTTGCCGAAGGCAGGATCCTGGCCGTTGGCGGCGGTCTCGTTGAAAGCTTTGACGGTTGTTTCGAGCCCTTTGGCGTCGATGCCCGCATTGGCGGCGAGTTCGGCCAGCGTTTCGCCGCGCTTGAGATAGCCGGTCTCCAGATGATGCCCCAGCGGCATCGGAAACGGCGGCACGCAGCCCAGACCATACTTTCGAAGCGCGCGATGATCGCACAGCAGGAACGCCGATATCTCCTCGCCGGGTTTCGCGGCCTTCATCATCTCCTGCACGAAGTCATGATAGGAGTTGCCTTCATTGGCAAAACGTTTGCCGTCGCGCATGACCGCGATCACGCCGGGCTTGGCGCGGTCGATGAAATGCGGCATCACGCCCTTGCTGCCGTCCTTGCGCGTGGTGACGGACACCGGCACCCACGCCGCGGCGTTCGGCAGGGAATCCTCGACGCTGCCGCCGGCGGCCTCCGCCAATCGCAAGCCGTCGCCGGTGTTGCCGGTCGGGCCCGGCGAGAAATGTTCATGACCGGTCGGCGCGTGCGGGAACACCGCCTTGCGCCTTTCGACATCATGCGGAAAGCCGCCGCAGGCCAGTACCACGCCGCGTTTGGCCGTGACGCGCACCGGCTTGCCGTCGCGTTCGACAATGGCGCCGCGCACCGCGCCGTTCTCGACGATCAATTCGCGCACCGGCGACGACAGCCACAAGGGAATGTTGAGGTCGAACGCGGATTTCGCCAGCCGTCCGGCCAGCGCGTTGCCGTTGGTCAGCGTCATGCCGCGGCCGTAGCGCATCACGTCGAGCGCATGCCGCGAAAGCCGCTTGGCGACATAGAACGCCGAGACCAGCGATTTCGTCGCGCGCATGAAATGGATGATCTCGTTGCCGGAGCCGAGCATCATGCCGAACACGGTGAGTTCGGGCAGGGGACTGCCGATATCCTTGAGCTTGGGGCCGAGCTCGTGGCCGTCGAACGGCCGCGTCACCATCGAACGGCCGCCCTGCGTGCCGCCGGGCGCTTCAGCGTGGTAATCCGGAAAGGTCAGCGGCATGTCGAACCGCAGCGCGGTTTTTGTCGTGAAGAAATCCACCGCCTCGGGACCCCTGGTCAGGAACGCGTCGACGCGCGCGGCATCAAAACTGTTGCCGGCCTCGTGGCGCAGATAGGTCCGCGCCTGGTCCGGGCTTTCCTGAATGCCCCAGCTCTTCGCCAGCGAGGTGCCGGGAATCCACAGCCAGCCGCCGGAGCGCGCGGTGGTGCCGCCGAAGCGCGGCTCCTTCTCGACGATCAGGACGTTGAGGCCGCCATGTCCCGCGGTCACCGCCGCCGACATCCCGGCACAGCCGGAGCCAACCACCAGCGCGTCGCATTCGTAGGTTTCTTGTTCGGTTTCCGCCACGCGATCCGCCCTGTGTTTTCTTTTCTGTGGCGGACATTTGGGGAGGGATCGACAGGTCTGTCAATCGCGCGGCGGATGAAGCGTCGCCGCTGCGGTCCGCCGCCCTCAATTCCCCGGCTCGAACGTGCAGCTCGCGCCGCTGCCGTCCTTTTGCTTGATTGCCTTGGGGTCGAGCGTGCAGTTCAGGTTCGACAGGCCAGCGAACACCGATCCCGCGGCGCCGTCCGAGGGGACGCCGGCCATCACCTCGGTGGCGAAGATTTCGCTGGCGCGGCGGCCGGTGAGGGTCTGCTTCTTGCCGTTGAAGGTCAGTTCGCAGGAGCGCGCGGCGATGTCGACATTGCTGGCGCGGCACACGATCTTGTCCGCGGTGATCGTGATCTTCCTGGCGTAGCGCACGTCCTTCTCGCCGACGAACAGGGCTGCTGCGGTTTCCCTTTCGTCCGCCGAGAGCAGCGGCGAATACGGCGCCACCACGCCGGCCAGCGCCAGCGCATTGGGGCCGTTGACGGTGGCAGGCGCCGCGTGGGCGGCAAACGAACCGGTTACGAGAAGCGGGATGGCGAGAGCCGCCAGTCTGCCGGATTTCATCTTGGTCTCCTCACATGGGACGGCCGCGCTGCTGTCGTCCGTAGCACGGACGGAAAACTTCGCCAGTGACGAATATTCCACGTGTCCTTGTGCCGGCGCCAGCCCTCTCCGCTGTGCTTCCCGGGCAGGGCGGCCACGCAGTTATAGCCTTGCGCCTGATCTGCATCGGCGGCACATTCCGGATGCGGCATCAAGACCGTTAAATATATAAAGAGCCCGAGGAAATGTGATGGCGGCGACGCGGATCGACTGCGACATCCATCCGGCGGTGGGCGGAACCCGCACCACGCTGCTGCCGTATCTCGACGACCACTGGAAAGAGCAGGTGGTGAGCCGGGCGATCGACGGCCTCGACCTCAATTCCTATCCGCCCAACATGCCGTTCTCCGGCCGTGCCGATTGGCGCCCGACGCAGGGCAAGCCGGGCAGCGACCTCGCGATGGTGCAGCGCGGCGCGTTCGATCAGCTCGGTGCCAGCCACGCCATCTGCAACGTGCTCTATGGCGCGCAGGCGGTGTTCGATCCCTATATGGCTTCGGCCTTCTGCAAGGCGATCAACGACTGGATTGCCGCCGAATGGCTGTCGAAGGATTCGAGGTTGCGCGCCTCGATCGTGGTGCCGCTGCAGGCGCCGGATCTGGCGGTGGAAGAAATCGAGCGGCTCGCCGGCGACAACCGCTTCGTCTCCGTGCTGGTGCTGGCGCAGGGCGACAACCTGCTCGGCAAACGTCACTTCTGGCCGGTCTGGCAGGCCGCCGAAAAGCACAAGCTGCCGATCGCGATCCATGCCGGCAGCCAGTACCGGGGCGCGCCGAGTTCGATCGGCTGGCCGTCCTATCGCTACGAATATTATCTCGCCGAAGCGCAGGCGATGCAGGCGCAGATTCTGAGCCTGGTCTATGAAGGCGTGTTCGGCAAATTCCCGGGATTGAAAGTGGTGCTGATGGAGTCCGGCGTCAGCTGGCTGCCGGCCTTCATGTGGCGCGCCAACAAGACCTGGCGCGGCGTCCGCGTCGAGGTGCCCTGGGTCGAGCGCGAGCCGGCGTCGATCATTCGCGACCACTTTCGCGTTACCATGCAGCCGTTCGACGGCCCGCCGGATGCGGCGGGGGTTGCAGATATCATCGAGCAGATCGGCTCCGACAAGATGTTCCTGTTCGCGTCCGACTACCCGCACTGGCAGTTCGACGGTGATGATCCCTTGCCGGCGCACCTGCCGGCCAGCCTTATTTCGCGTATGTGCGAAGACAATCCGCTTGAAACCTTTCCGCGGCTGAAGCTCGCGGCGTAACCAACAATAGGAGGTCCGAATGAGCGACGTCATCGACCGCCCGATTCTTGAACAAGAAGTAGCCGCCAAAAGCCGGCTGCGCATCGTCGACTGCGACGTGCATCCGAGTATTCATGCGCATGCCGATATCGAGCAGTTCATGACCAGGCGCTGGGCCGAGCATTTGCGCACCTATGGCAGCCATCTGCGCACGCCCTATATCGGCACCACGCCCTATCCGCGCTCCTCGCCGCTGATCGCGCGCCGCGATGCATGGCCGCCGACCGGCGGGCCCCCGGGCTCCGACCTCGCTTTCATGCAAAAACAGTATCTCGATCCGCTCGATGTCGAGTTCGGCATTCTGCAGGTACTCGACCTCTTCATCTTCTCGCAGCAGAATCTCGAATTCGGCGCCGCGATCCAGCGCGCCATCAACGACTGGCAACTGGCGTTCTGGTCCGATCGCGATCCGCGGCTGAAAGCCTCGATCCTCGCCGGCCAGGACGACACGGAGCTTGCGATCGCCGAGATCGACCGCTGCGCCAAAACCGGCCGCTACGTGCAGGTCAATATCTGCCCGCGCGCCAACGAGCCGCTCGGACGCCGCCGCTACTGGCCGATCTACGCGCGCGCCCAGGAACTCGGCCTGCCGCTCGGCATTCACGTCGGCGGCTATGGCGGCCACGCGCCGACCGGCGGCGGCTGGCCGTCTTATTATGCCGAGGAGCACCAGAGCAACGCCCACACCATGGCGGCGCAGCTGACGAGCCTGGTGCTCGAAGGCGTTCCGGAACGGTTTCCGAACCTCAAGATCGTGTTCATCGAAGGCGGCTTCGGCTGGATCCCGTCGGCAACCTGGCGCATGGACCGGCATTTCGAGGCGTTCCGCAGCGAGGTGCCGCATTTGAAGCGAAAGCCGTCGGAATACGTCAAGGAGCACTTCTGGTTCACCACCCAGCCGATCGACGAGCCCGATGAAGGCAAGCACCTGCGCTCGCTGATCGATTGGGTCGGCGCCGATCGCCTGTTGTTCTCGTCGGACTATCCGCATTGGGACTTTGACGATCCGCGCTATGCGTTCCGAACGCCGCTGACGGAGATCGAGCGGACCAGGATCTTTGGCAGTAACGCGCGTTCGATCTACAAGTTCTGAACAAGCAAGAATCAAGAGACCGCATGGCCCGTCACATCGTCGCCCGCACGTCAGAGATCCCGCCCGGCGGCAACAAGGTCGTCGGCGTCGATGGCCGCGACATCGTCGTGTTCCACGTCAATGGCGAGTTCTTTGCGCTGCTCAATCGCTGCCCGCATGCCGGCGCACCATTGGAGAAGGCGGCGTGCGTGGCGCGGTTGACCTCGCCGGAGCCGGGCGTTTACCAACGCTCGCGCGTCGGCGAGCTGTTGCGTTGTGCGTGGCATGGCTGGGAATTCGACATGCGGAACGGGCAGTCTTGGTTCGACCCGAAGCGGGTCAAGATCCGCTCCTACCCGGTCGCGATCGAGAGCGGCGAGGAACTGCAGAAGGGCTCCTACGTGGCAGAAACCTTTCCGGTCCATGTCGAGGACAGCTACGTCATCATCGAGACGTGAGGCACGGCGCCTTCGATCTCGGCTACATCATTCCAAGCATCATCATCTCATCCCAAGGAGTCTTCCCATGACGCACGCCATTCGCTTTCACAAAACCGGCGGTCCCGAAGTGCTGGTCTGGGAAGAAGTCGCGGTCGGCAAGCCCGGTCCGGGCGAGGCGCGGATTCGCCACACCGCGGTCGGGCTGAACTTTGTTGATATCTACAACCGCTCGGGCGCTTATCCGTCGCAACTGCCGAGCGGCCTTGGCGGTGAGGCGGCCGGTGTGGTCGAGGAAGTCGGCGCCGGCGTCACCGATCTCAAGCCGGGCGACCGGGTTTGCTATGGCTCGGCGCCGATCGGCGCCTATTCGGAAGCGCGGCTGATTCCGGCCGACCGGCTGCTGAAGCTGCCCGACGGCATCGACGACAAGACCGCCGCGGCGATGATGCTGAAGGGCCTGACCACGCAATACCTGATCCGCCAGACCTATCGGGTCAAAGCCGGCGACACCATCCTGCTGCACGCCGCAGCCGGCGGCGTCGGCCTGATCCTCGGCCAGTGGGCGAAACATCTCGGCGCCACCGTGATCGGCACCGTCGGCAGCGACGAGAAGGCAAAGCTGGCGCAGGCCCATGGCTGTGCCCACACCATCGTCTATACCCGCGAGGACTTTGTGAAGCGCGTCGACGAGATCACCGGCGGCAAGAAGGTGCCTGTCGTGTACGATTCCGTCGGCAAGGACACGTTCCTGAAATCGCTGGACTGCCTGGCGCCGCTCGGTATTGCCGCGCTGTTCGGCGCATCGTCGGGCCCGGTTGACCCGCTCAATCTCGGCCTGCTGGCGCAGAAAGGTTCGCTGTTCGTCACCCGTCCGACGCTCAACACCTATGCCGCCGGGCGCGCGAACCTGGTCGCGATGGCGAACGAGTTGTTCGAGGTGGTGAAATCCGGCGCGGTCAAGATCGAGGTCAACCAGACCTATCCGCTCAAGGATGCCGCCAAGGCCCACGCCGATCTCGCCGCGCGCAAGACCACGGGCTCGACGGTGCTGACGGTGTGACAAACCGTCATATCTCATCGGTTCCGGCCGTTCGACTAAAAACACGCCTGTCGCCCGGCTCGCAAACCGGCGAGGGCGTGCTATAGACTGCGCCAGCCATTTTTCATGACAGGTGCGGCCGATGGATAAGCAAGCGATGCGCGCGGAGGCCGAGCGCCTGATCCGCGAGACGATGGAAAAGAAGGCCCTCACCATCAAACAGGGCAACACCAGGATCGAGACCACCTGCGGCAAATGCGGCGCGCCGAACCGCGTCCAGGCAGAAAAAGGCGCCACCCGCGTCAAGTTCGCCTGCAAGCAGTGCGGCCACAAGCAAGAGACGCTGTAGCTCTATCGCACGTGCTGATGGCGATGCTGTGCGTCGCCTCCATCACCAGCATAGCCACGCAGCATGGCGTATTGATGCATCTGCTGGTCCGACAGGATCTGCGCCGTCTCCAGGTGGTATTTCAAATGCGTGTTGCGCAACTCGGCCTGGGTGGCGCCGATTTCGCTGATCGCGACTTTCAGTCCGTCGGGCGTAACGGTCCGGTTTGCGAACTGCCGATCAAGCTTCCCCTCCTGCTCGATCAGTCGCTCCCCAACCGGCACCGCTTCTGCCTTCATGGCGTCGAACAATTGCTTGATCGAGTCCCGTTGTGAAGGTGACAACTCCAATCTGTCGGCAAGTTCCAGCAGATGACTTGGGCCGGGGTAGCCGTTCAATTCGGCGGGGAGCGCCAGCCCCATGCCGCGGCCGGCTTTGAGGTCCGCGACTTGCTGCTCGGACAGCGCCTTGACCGGGCGGTTCTGCATCCCCGCGTAAGGCGATTGCGCCACGGCCGTGCCCGAAAGCAGGACGGCGACGGCCAGGATCGGAAGTTTCACGAAAGCCTCCACTGTTGCGATACTGCTGAGCGCCTTGGCTGATCGCAGGATAATCGGACAACGGGAAAAAGAAAGCTCGACTCCGGGAGGATCGATCTCTCGACCTACTCCCCCTTCACAAACCTCGCAAACGCCTCCGTGTAATTCGGATGCCATCTCGACAGCGCGGGGCGGTTTTCGATGATGTCGCCGGCGGCCCACGCCATGCGGCGTTCGTCGAGTTGCCGTGGCACGTCGTTGTCGGGGCAGAGGATATAGAAATCCCCGGCATCGATGCGTTCGATCATGAAGTCGATGGTCTGTTCCGGCGTCCAGGCGCCCGGAGGCTTCTCGCTGCGGCCGCGGGCGGTGAGGCCCGTGAAGACATGGCCGGGGATCATCAGATGCGCGTTGATGCGGCAGCCCGGCGTGTTGCGCAGTTCGTGTTGCAGCGCTTCGGTCATGGCCTTCACGCCGGCCTTGGAGACGTTGTAGGCGGGGTTGCCGGGCGGCGTGGTGATGCCCTGCTTGGAGCCGGTGTTGATGATCAGGCCAGCGCGGCCGCGCTCGATCATGCCGGGTGCGAACGCCTGGGTGCCGTGAATCACGCCCCAGAGATTGACGTTGAGAATCCGCTGCCAGTTCTCCAGCGGGCCGAAGCTGGTGCTGTCAGGGCCGATGCCGGCATTGTTCATCAGGATATCGGTGCCGCCGAATTTCTTCCGCACCGCGGCCTCGAGCCGCGCGACCTCCTCGAACTGGCTCACGTCCACCGTCGAGGTCATGACGTCGGCCGCGCCATTCTTTGCAACGGCCGTCAGTTTGGCGGCGGCCTCGGCGAGTCGCTCGGCGCCGATATCGGCGATGCAGACCCGCATGCCGAGACCGGCGAAACGCATGGCGGCCGCAAGCCCGATCCCCGAAGCGCCTCCGGTGATCACGGCAACATGATGGGGCGACATGGCGGGATGCGGCATCGGTCTTGTTCCTGTCAAATATGGGGCGTGTTCTGCGGGCGACGGGCCGAGCCTAGCATGTACGAACCGGCATGGGAGGTCTTCGTTTCCGGCTCGCTGCGGCGATCCGGTCCGCTTTACGGTTCCGGCTCAACGCT
>JAIEPP010000501.1 GCA_019748335.1 Xanthobacteraceae bacterium | reverse complement strand
CAGGAAGAGAACGTCAATCATCCCGATCTGGCTGATCGCGCCTCTTCCGAAACCGACCGCGCCATCGAACTGCGCGCCCGCGACCGCCAGCGCAAGTTGATCTCGAAGATCGACGCAGCGCTGCAGCGCATCGAGGACAACACCTACGGCTATTGCGAGGAGACCGGCGAGCCGATCTCGCTGAAGCGGCTCGAAGCCCGTCCGATCGCAACGCTGTCGGTGGAAGCGCAGGAACGGCACGAGAAGCGCGAGAAGGTTTATCGCGACGAATAGGGTCGCGTCCGGAGCTTGACCGCTGCCTGCGATCAGGCTCGTTGTCTCCAAACGAGAAGGCTGCCGCCGATGGACAAGATTCTCGCGGCCGCTCAAACCATCGCCACTGCTCGCCGCGGCCGCGCGCCGCTGGCCGCACTTCCGCCTGACGTCGTGCCCGATGACGAGGCCGAAGGCTACCGGGTTCAGCGCGCGCTGCACGATCTGCTGCTGCCCCAGGTCGGTCCGCTGGTCGGCTACAAGATCGGCTGCACCAGTCCGGTGATGCAGCAATATCTCGACATCCCCCATCCCTGCGGCGGCGGCGTGTTCGCCAACGGCGTGCACGAGACCGGCGCTTCGTTGCGCTTCGGCGATTACGTTCGCGTCGGCGTCGAATGCGAGATCGCGGTCCGGCTTGCGCGCAATCTCTCGCCGACCGAAGCCCCGTTCACGGCGGAGTGGGTGATGGAGGCGATCGAGGCCTATCACCCCGCGATCGAGATCGTCGACGACCGCTATGTCAAATGGGAAACGATGGGCGCGCCGACTTTGGTGGCGGATGATTTCTTCGCCGCCGGCTGCGTGCTCGGCAAGCCGGTCTCGCGCTCGGCCGCGCCGGATCTGCTCAAGGTGACCGGCCGCGCCGTCGTCAACGGCAACGAGATGGGCCGCGGCACCGGCGCCGACGTGCTCGGTCACCCCCACAACGCGCTGGCCTGGCTCGCCAATCATCTCGCTGCCGAGGGCAAGGGATTGCATGCGGGGCAGATCGTGCTGACGGGGAGTCTGGTCAAGACGCTGTGGCTCAACGCCGGCGACCGCGTGGTGATGGAGCTGGACGGACTGGGCACCGTCGCGGCCGATTTTACGTGAATTGATTTTCGGAATTGAGTGAGGGTCATGGCTGAGAGCGTTCCGTCGGTCCTTGAGTCCGACGCCAAGGGCGAGATCGCCGAAATCTACGCCGACATACGCAAGGTGCTCGGCACCAGCGTCGTCAACCTGATCTGGCGGAATCTCGCGACCATGCCGGGCGCGCTGGAATGGACGTGGTCGACGGTACGGCCGTTTTACCTCGGCGCGGCGCCGCTGCATGCCGAAGCCGTCAGGCGCACCATCGTGCTGCCGGACTGGCCATCCTTTTCAGCCGACACGCTGCTCGCCGCCGGGATCGATCAGTCCGACCAGGGCATCATTCGCAACGTGCTCGACAGCTATCAATACACCAACGCGCTGGCGCTCGTGGTGCTCTCTGCGCTGCTCGCGCATTACGAACCCCGATCCGCCGATGCCGTGACGGCTGCGGCAAGTGCGCCGAAGCCGTCGGGCACGAAGATCCCGGAGCTGCCGCCGATGGACGCGCTCGATCCTGAAGTCGGAGCACTGGTCGGGGAACTGAACACGTTCGGCGAGGACACCGAGCCGCAATTGATCGCGAGCATGTACCGGCATCTGGCGTACTGGCCGTCCTATCTGGCGCTGGTGCGCACCATGCTGGCGCCGCTGCAGCAGGAAGGACGGCTGAATGCGCTGACGCTGTCCACCCGTGCGCTCGGCCATGCCCATGGCACGGTGCTGGCGTCGCAGCTGAAACCTTCGGCGCCGCCGGATACGCTCAACGGCGCGCTCGCCTCCTGCCGGCTGTTCGTCGAACATCCGATCGCGCGCATGACCGGGCTGTGTGCCCTGATCCGGCGCGCGACCGAGGCATAGTCCTTGTGGCCCGGATGAGCGAAGACCGTATGTCCTTCCCAGATTGAGGCGACTCGCCCTCGATGCGCAAGCGAGGGTTGCCCGGACAGGCCGGGCAGAGCCTCACGCAAGGAGGACGAGTCATGGCGGATTATAACGAAGTCTTTGTCGGTATCGATACATCGAAGCTTCGCAATGCGGTGGCCGTTGCGCAAGGCGGGCGGAACGGCGAAGTCCGGTATCACGGCGAGATCGAGAACACGGAGGCAGCAACGAGCAAGCTGGTGAAGAAGCTTGCAGCGCAGCATCGGCGACTGACGTTCTGCTATGAAGCCGGCCCGACGGGTTATGGGCTGCACCGGCTGATCAAGGCGCTCGGTCACGAGTGTGTGGTGGTGGCGCCATCGTTGATTCCGAAGAAGCCGGGTGACCGGGTGAAGACCAACCGGCGCGACGCGCTCAACCTGGCGAAGCTGCTGCGCGCGGGCGAACTGACTGCCGTCTGGGTTCCGGATGCGCGGCACGAGGCGATGCGGGATTTGGTGTGGGCGCGTGAGGCTGCGGTCGATGATCTCAAATCCAAACGCCAGCAGGTTTTGTCGCTGCTGCTGCGGCTCGGCCGGCATTTTACGGGTAAACGAACCTGGACCAGAGCCCACATGAACTGGCTGGTAAGCCAGAAGCTGGCTCACCGCGAACAGCGCATCGCGTTCGAGGAGATGCTGTTGGCGGTGCGGCAAGCCGATGAGCGCGTGATCCGGCTCGAGCGGGCGATCGCGGCGGCCGTGCCGGACTGGTCGCTTGCAAAGGTCGTGACGGCACTGATGGCCGTGCGCGGTCTCGATCTCATTTCGGCTACGATTTTTCTCGCCGAGATCGGTGACCTGTCGCGTTTTGCGAGCCCGCGCCAATTGATGGCCTATCTTGGCCTGGTGCCGGGTGAAGAATCGACCGGTGACAAGGTTTGGCGCGGCGGCATCACCAAGGCCGGCAACCATCGGGCACGGCGCATTCTGGTGGAATGCTCCTGGAGCTACCGCCATCCCCCGCGTGTCGGCAAGAAGAAGCTTGCCAAGGTAGAAGCCGCCCCGCCCGCCGTCCAGGAGATCGCCTGGAAGGCACAGGCGCGGCTGACCGCGCGCTACCGTGCATTGGCACGCCGCGGCAAACGGCCAACACTTGTGGTGACCGCCATTGCGCGTGAGCTGTCGGGCTTCATCTGGGCGGTCAGCCGTGCAGCCGGCCCGCCCGCGACACAGGCGATGTGAACACTGCGGCGGACCTTACCAGGGAGCCAGCGCCGGGCCGCAACCCGGACAAATATCGTGCAACGGCGGGGGCGAAGCCACGGCAGGGGAATTCCTGATATCGCTTTGTGGCCGATCAAGCGATCGACGCCCGCGCGTAGACAGCGGAAAGCCCCGGACGAAATCCCGGAACTGCGGTTTAGACCCGCGTATCAGAGCTTGATCACCGACGTCTTCAGGCTTCGCCTCCACCGTTGCACGATCATCACGATCACGCACTCCGGCCATCACTGCCAGGAGGCGATATCTTACGCTCATACTACTTGACGAAGGACATCAGAGCGATATCCGGGACCACTCCAACATCGCCCGGATATCGCTGCGCTCATCCGGGCCACGAAGCTATCCGACCATTTCGACCTTGCCGTCCGCGAGGCGATAGACGCCGCCGACGATCTTGATCGTGCCCTTCTCGACGGCGGCGCTGAGGATCGGCGTCGCGGCCTTCAGCTTTGCAACGGTGTCGACCACGTTCCGCTTGGTCGCGTTGACGAGCAGGTCGCCGGGCTGACCGGTCACCGCCTTCACCGCCGGCGCCAGTGCTGACACCAGCGACGGCAGATGGCCGGGCAGGGTGCTGTTGTCCTTTAGCGACTTGATGGTGGCATCGACCGCGCCGCAGCTCTCATGACCGAGCACCATGATGAACGGCGAGCCGAGCACGGCGACCGAATATTCCAGGCTCGCGACCACGTCGTCATTGGCGAAATTGCCGGCGACCCGGCAGACGAACAGATCGCCGCGGCCGCTGTCGAAGGCATATTCCGGCGCGATCCGGGAATCCGCGCAGCTCAGAATGCTGGCATAGGGATTCTGCCCGCCGCTCAGGGCTTCGCGCTCGTGCTTGAAATCGTGCCGCTTCGAAATGCCTTCGACATAGCGCGCGTTGCCCTTCATCAGCCGCTCCAGCGCCTGGTCCGGCGAAATCGCGTTCTGCGGCTTCGGCGGCGGTTTTGTATCCTTGGCAAAGGCGTGCGACGCAAAGGCGAGGCCTGCGGCGAGGCCGCCCGCGAGATTGAGGAAGCCGCGCCGTGAGGTTTGCGCAAGCGTGGCGGATTTTCGGACGTCGCACAGATGGCACATGGCGGCTCTTTCTTGTGAAAAGCGATGGCGTGAAATGATTCGGCTGAAGCAGGCTTCTCGTTATGTCATCGCCCGTGACGTGAAGCAATCAGGCGGCGCTACCTGTCCGAGCATTTCAATTCGGTCCGGTCCCAGAATTGCCTGATAGCGGCAAACGGCACCAACAGTCGTACCGGACTGCCCTTGAACCACAACAGCACGTCGAAGCGGTCGTCCTTCACGGTCAACCGCTCGAATTGATATTGCAGGATGACGGTCATCTCGACGGGAAATTTCGCCTTGAGGCGATCCGGGAGCTTGACGCCTTCGGCCGTGGTGTCGAACACGACATTGACCGGGCGATCCTCCGTCGCAAGCCGCAAGGTTTCGGCAATGGTATAGCGCGAGGCGATCGTGCTGCATGGCTCGGCGGCCACGGGCGATGCGGCGCAGGTGATGGCGAGCAGGAGCAGGGTGCGGGTCATGGCATTTTGTGGCTGGAATGGACGTCTGGGTTCAAACGATGGGAGACGCGCGACGTTTACGGCATCAGAGCCATCATACCCCGCGTATGCGGGATGCCGATTTATTCTCCCGGCGGGCGGTGATACGCTTCCCGGAAACAGGACAACGCCGCCGATTTGCGCCCTCTATTGGTGGACAACCCTCCTTTGCACACGCCGCGTTGTTGGCATAATGCGTACCGCGTAAGACGGGAAACATGCAGGTTCATATCGCGCGGTACGCCTATATCGATGCCGTGCGCGGCTATGCCATTCTGATGGTGATCGCCGTTCACGCTTCTCACGCCTTTGGCGAGCAGCCGGCCTTGCTGGAGAAACTGCTCGGGCAGGGCGCGCGCGGCGTGCAGCTGTTCTTCGTCGCCAGCGCACTGGCGCTGTGCTTCTCCTGGACCGCCCGCCAGGACGGTGCGCGCGCGTTCTATGCGCGACGGCTGTTCCGGATCGCGCCGATGTTCTGGCTCGCGATCGTGTTTTTCGTCTGGCTGTATGGCACCGGTCCACGGCCGTTCGCGCCGGATGGAATCGGATTCGGGCACATCGCGATGACCGCGACCTTCCTCCACGGCTTCTGGCCGGACACGATATCGAGTGTGGTCCCGGGCGGCTGGTCGGTCGCGGACGAAGCGATCTTCTACGCGCTGTTCCCGTTTCTGGTTCCGGTTCTGCTGAAATCAAGCTGGCGAACCATCCTGATCGTGCTGGCGGTTGCGATCGTCGGCGGCGCGCAGGCCTCGCGCGTGATCGATACCTTCGCGTATCTGCTGCCGAAATCTGCGGCCGACGTCTCGCATTACTATTTCTTCTACTGGTTTCCGCGGCAGCTGCCGTGCTTCCTGTTCGGCATCATGCTGTTCAAGTGGCAGGCGGAGCGGCCGCTGCCCGATTCGAAGATTGCCATTCCGCTGTGCCTGCTCTCGATCGGGCTGATGGTCGCCGTGCCGTTTCTGGAAGGCGTCAAATACGCGCTGCCGCTCGGCCCGCAAACCACTTACGGCCTGGTGTTCGCGCTGCTCGTCTTCTCGCTGATGTCCTGGAAATCGTCGCCGCTGGTCAACCCTGTCATCATCTGGATCGGCAAGGTCAGCTACAGCGCCTATTTCATTCATTTCGCCGTGCTGTACTATCTCGCGGTACCCCGCGTCAGCGGCAACGCCGTGCTCGATTACACGATCTTCTACGCGGTCACCCTTGCCATCACCGTTGCGCTGTCGTCGGTGACCTATTGGCTGGTCGAACAGCCCATGATCAGACTGGGCGGCCGTGTGGTTTCGCAGCCCGTGTTTTCGCGGCGGACGGCAGAGGCTTGAGCGTCGGTTTCTCGCTGACGACCGCGGCTTTCGTAACCCACCGTTTTTTGTCGGTAGTAGGCCGACTACGCTCCGCTAATCCGTCTGCCGCAAGCAAACCGTAGACAGGCGTATAGCAATACTGCTATATATATCCGCGCGATGATTGCACAGAAGCCCGCGATATGGATCGGATCATCCCGGGAGGATCTTCGGGCTTTCCCTGACGAGGTTCGCCGCGTCATGGGCTTTGCGATCAACGACGCGCAGAACGGCGACGAGCATCCGCGTGCCAAGGCCTTGAAGGGGTTTGGCGGCCGAAGTGTGCTGGAAGTGGTCGATGACGAGGATGGTGACACCTATCGTGCCGTCTACACCGTTCGCTTTGCCGGCGCGATCTACGTCCTTCATGCCTTCCAGAAGAAGTCGAAGAAGGGGATCGAGACACCGAAGCGCGAGATCGAGATAATCAAGTCGCGGCTCAAACTGGCCGAGGCCCATTACCGCGAGAATTATGGATAGGGAAGCAAGACATGAGCACCGCCAAAAAAGTAACCGTGAGCAGCGGAAACGTCTTTGCCGATCTGGGTTTTGCCAATCCGGAGGAAGAGCTTCTCAAGGCCAAACTGGTTCGGGAAATCCGCGGGATCATTAAACGGCGGAAGCTCACCCAGACCAAGGCCGCGGCTGTGCTTGGGCTCAAGCAGCCGGACGTTTCCGCGCTCGTAACCGGGCGGGTCGGCAAATTCTCGATCGATCGGCTGGTGCGGTGCCTCGATCGATTGGATTACAAGGTGGATGTCGTCGTGAGGCAGAAGCCGCGGCGGGCATCTTCGCGGGCGATTGCGGCGTAGGCTGTGCACGACCGTCGTCTTTCTGCCTCCGCTCGAGCCGTCCTTTTTATAACGACGTTCGAGGACCACCCCTATGCTACGCATGGGGGAACGCTATTCGTGGTCAGTTTTAAGAGTAAATTGTTCGGGATCACCTCGAAGCACGCGTTCGGGGACTTTCCGCACGAGGCGCTTCTCGTGCCTCAGGAAAAGCAAGCCAAGAAGGGTTCCCGGTTCGCGGCCATCGAAGGCATCAGGTATCCGTCGACCCCTAAGGGAGAAGCGGTCGATACCGACATTACCGATCTATGCGTAGTCGAGTTTTCCAAGGAGGTCACGCCGGAGTTCTTCCACGGAACGGCCTTTCCAATCGATGACGAACACACCGCAACCGCTCGGTTGGGAGAAGAATTAGTTGTCTTTGGCATGCTCAAGGATGCCACAGTCATTGACGGTCATGACATCTCGGTCAACTGGGGACGACTTGAGTTCCTAGACATGGGTTTCGGTAATGATCCAGTCCTCCGAAAGGCCGTAGCCGAATTCCGTACTCCCGGATTTACGAACGTCTTGGGTATCAGTGGTGCCCCCGTATGTAGTGCGACCATCGGAAAGCTCTGTGGGATGGTCGTAAGAGGCGGTACCGATGGTACGCGATGGACGATCTACTACATTGACGTGTTCGATATCATCCAGCTTCTTGAAGCGGTCGTAGTAGGGAGCGAAACCACCGACTACACCAAGACGTTCGAAGGATAAGTCCAAAACGACCACGGCCTCCGTCAGGGGAGCTGACGGAGGCCGTGTTGGAACACTTCGTCGCGCCTAGGTTCGCAACGAGGTGTGGGAGCTCGGGATAGGATTTAGAACGGCAGCAGTACGTCCATGACCTGCTGGCCATAGCGGGGTTGCTGGATGTCGGTGATCTGGCCGCGGCCGCCATAGGCGATGCGGGCCTGGGCGATCTTCGAGGAGTCGATGGTGTTGTCGCTCTGGATGTCTTCCGGGCGGACGATGCCGGCGACGATCAGTTCGCGGATTTCGAAGTTGACGCGGATCTCCTGCTTGCCTTCGACCACCAGGTTGCCGTTCGGCAGCACCTGCGTCACCACGGCGGCGACGTTGGTCTGCAACGCTTCCTGACGGTTGACCGAGCCCTTGCCGTCGCTGGAAGCCGTGGAGTCCGCGGTCAGGATCCGGCCCGGCAGCACCTTCTTGGCCTGCGCGCCAAGGGTCTGGGCGCCGATGAAGTCGGTAATGCCCGAATCTTCCTTGTTGGAGCGGCTGCGCTGGGTCTCGTTGGAGAGGGTGGCCTTGTCGGTGATGTTGACGGTGACCGTCAGCAAATCGCCGATCCGCGCGGCGCGCTGGTCCTTGAAGAACGCCCGCGAACCGTTCCGCCACAGCGAGTTGGCGTTGTACGACGCCTGTTCGGGTTTCGGCATCGGCATCTGCACCGGCTTGTAGCCGGGCTGCGTGGTCGGGTTCTCGATCTCGGTCAGCTTCGGCTTTTCGCCGATCTGGGAGAGACGGTCGATCGAGGAGCAACCGCTTGCAACGGCCGCCAGCGAGAGGAGCGCGCCGGTGAGTACGAGACGGTTGATACGGGAGACTGACATTTACATTACTCGGTTTTGGCAGCGACTGCACTGACGTTGGCAAGGGCGACGGGAGTGGCGGATGGCGTGGCATCGATCGACGAGGTGGCATCGCTGACCGGGCTTGTGACTGGACTTGGCGCGGGCCGCGGCGTTGCGACCGAAATCGAAACCTGGCCGCGGCCGGTGACGACGCCGGACACCGTGCGCTTCGATTGCAGGTTCATGACGTTGACGACGTCGCCCTCGGTGCCGACCTCGAGCGCCTTGCCGCGAACGGTGAGGTAAAGGCCGGGCGATTCGTAGATCAGCGTGACGTTCTGGTCGCGCTGCACCAGGTCCGGCTTGGCGAGATCGGCGACCTTGACGGCCTGGCCGGCGCGGAGCTGGCGACGGGCCTGCATGCCGACCGCGCGGTCGCGGGTGGCCGGGTCGCCGCCCACCTCGGCCTTGGGACGGCGCTCGACCGCGACGTCGGAGGATTTCAAAACCTCGTTGCGCTCGACACTGCGCGTCAGCACCGCGGCCTCGACGGTCTCGATGGCGGTGCCGGAGAAGCGCAGCTTGCTCGCGGTGAGGCCGCTGTCGTTGGCAATCTCGAAGGTGACGTCGAAACGGCCGTTGCGGTTGTCGTAGCGCACAGAAGTGGGCTGCATGGCGCCGGTGAAGGCGGCATCGAGCCTGACGTCGGCGGGATCGCGGTCGAAGGTGAGCGAGAGATTGGCGGCGTCGCCGAGGCCGTTCTTGCGCTCCAGCGCCCGGCCGACCTGGGCCTCGATGTCCTTGCCTTCGATCGAACGCGCCAGCCGCGTCACCGAAATTTCCCGGAGGTCGCGGGCGTCGACGCCGATGACCTGATGCGCGCGCAGCGCGTTGATCACCTGGGCGACCGGCAGCGTGCCTGTCGTGCCGAGGTCCGGCGCGCGGTACATCGCGATCTGCGCGGCCGAGCCGGCATTGTCGATGAGATCGCCGACCCGCACGATGTCGCCGGTGACGGTGACGGTGGCGCGCAGCCTGGGGGCGGCGATGACGTCGGCCCGTTCCAGCAGGCTCTGCGCCGATGCGATCGGGGCGGAGGCGGCGAGCAAAGCAGAGGCGAGGAGAAGCGTGCGGGCGATCATGGCCAGACCTCAGCGGAACATGTTGGAGGTGGACTGCAGCATCTGGTCGGCGGCGCTGACCACCTTCGCGTTCATCTCGTAGGCGCGCTGGGCGGCGATCAGGTCGGAGATTTCCGTCACCACTTCGACGTTGGCCTGTTCGAGGTTGGACTGCTGCATGTCGCCGTAACCGTCGGTAGCGGCGATGCCGTCCTGCGGTGTGCCGGAGGCCGGGGTGTCGGTGAACAGGTTGTCGCCGATCGGGTTGAGGCCGGCCTTGTTGATGAAGCGCGTCAGGCCGATCTGGCCGACCGTGGTCGGCGTGGTCGAGCCCGGCAGGGTCACCGAAAGCTGGCCCTGGGCGTTGATGGAGAGGCCGGAGGCGTTTTGCGGGATCGTGATCGTCGGCTGCACCGGGTTGCCCTGCGCGGTGACGACGCGGCCCTGGGCGTCCATCTGGAACGAGCCGTCGCGGGTATAGGTGTAGGTGCCGTCGGGCATCTGGATCTTGAAGAAACCTTCGCCGCGGATCGCGATGTCGAGGTCGTTGCCGGTCTGCGACAGCGTGCCCTGGCTCATCAGGCGCGGCGTGCCTGCGGTCTTGACGCCGCCGCCGATGTCGACGCCGACGGGGAGGATGGTGCCCTGGTCGGACGCCTGGGCGCCGACCCGGCGGACGTGGTCGTAGATCAGGTCCTGGAACGCCGCGCGCTGCTTCTTGTAGCCGGTGGTGCGCATGTTGGCGATGTTGTTGGAGATCACCTGAACGTTGAGTTCCTGTGCCGCCATGCCGGTCGCTGCTGTATATAGAGCGCGCATCGATCAATGCCTTCAGGTTTGTCTTGCGGTTATGCCGGAACGTCGGCGAGTTTCTCGATTGCGGATTTGTGCAGGTCGCTCTGCTGCTGCAGCAGCGCCGAGATCTGGGTATAGGTGCGCGTGATCTCGATCATGCGGCTCATCTCGTGGACCGAATTGACGTTCGACTTCTCGACGAAACCCTGGCGGACCCGCGAGACGGCGTCGGGCTGGGCGGCGGTGCCGGGACCGGCCGAAAACAAATTGCCGCCGTCCTTGATCAGCTTCTGGGCGTCCGCGAACGAGACCACCCGCAGCTTGCCGCGAACCGAATCGATGCGGCCGGTGCCCTCGACCACGGTGATGTTGCCGTCGGAGGCGATCGAGATGTCGTGGTCGGTGGGCTGGAACACGATCGGGCCCGAGCTGCCGAGCACCGGGTTGCCGCCCGCTGTGACGAGCTGGCCGAGATTGTTGATCTGCAGGCCGCCGTCCTTGGTGTAGCGCTCGCCGGCCGGGGTCTGCACCGCGAGGAAGCCGCCGCCGTCGATCGCGACGTCGAGCGGGTTCTTGGTCTGCTCGGTGCTGCCGGCGGCGAAGTCGTGAAAGGTGCCGCGGTCCTGCACGAACGAAACCCGGCGGTCGGCGCGGGCGAAATTGTCTTCATGCGCCGGCGAGTTGAGGAATTCCTCGAACAGCGAGCGGTCGGCCTTGAAGCCGTTGGTGTTGATGTTGGCGACGTTGTTGGCGACGACATCCATCTGCCGTTCCAGCGTCATCTGCCGCGATAGTCCGACGAGAAGCGTATTCTCCATCGGTGGTCTCCCCTTTTGATCGATCCTTGAGCCTGCTCTCCCAAGCCGCTGTCCGGATCCCGTAAACCCTTCAGCTCTCCCAAGCCGGCCGGTTCGCAGAAGTACTCAGCGAAAGTCGTGCCAAGTCGGAAACGAATTGTTTTTGAAGAGGTTAGGTATTTTTCGGGGGGCGCGGCGGGCGGCAGAAAGGTCTTGTTGACCATGTTTGCCCGGCAGTTTTTTCCTAGCTGGGCTGCGCCGCGAAAGGTTCCGTTAACCATTATTACCGTAGCGTTGCACCTATAGAGGGCGCGCGTGCGCCGGCGGCTTTTGTTTCGCGTTAGGGGGACCTTGCTGGCCCCGGTCGGTGGCAACCGTGTTCGCATCCAGATGGATCGGGCGGGGCAATGGCTGAAAACGAACCGGCGGAAGGCGCTGACGGCGCTGATGCCGTACCGGCCAAAAAGGGCAAGCTGAAGCTGATCATCGCGGTCGCCGGCTTCGTCGCCATCCTCGGCGCCGGTGCCGGCTGGTTCTTCTTCATGCGCGGCCATGGCGAGGAGGTGCATGCCGAAGCGCCGCCGCCGAAGCCGCCTTCGTTCGTCGAAGTTCCCGACATGATGGTCAATCTGGTCGGGGCGCCCGGCGAGCGGGTGCAGTATCTCCGCGTAAAGATCGTGCTCGAGGTCAAGGAAGAGAAGCAGGTCGAGGCCATCAAGCCGAACCTGCCGCGGGTCACCGACCTGTTCCAGACTTACCTGCGCGAACTGCGCCCCTCCGACATCAACGGCTCGGCCGGTCTGTTTCGGCTCAAGGAAGAGCTGACCAAGCGGGTCAACAACGCAGTGGCGCCGCAGGTGGTCAGCGCCGTGTTGTTCAAGGAAATTGTGATCCAGTGATGGAACAGGTCTAGCGCCATGGCCGGCAACCAAGACCAGATGGACCAGGACGCCATTGCCGCGCAATGGGAAGCCTCGCTCGACTCCGAGGATCCCGCAGCGGCCGCGGAAGAAGCCGCCGCCAACGAACTCTCCGAAAGCATGGCCCTGCAATGGGCCGCCATGGTCGAGGACGGCGGTCGCGAGTTCGGCAACAAGAACTCCGGCGAGCGGGTGCTGTCGCAGGAGGAAATCGACAACCTGCTCGGTTTCACCGTCGGCGACGTCAACCTCGACGACAATTCGGGCATTCGCGCCATCATCGACTCCGCGATGGTGTCCTACGAGCGTCTGCCGATGCTCGAAATCGTGTTCGACCGCCTGGTGCGGCTGATGACCACGAGCTTGCGCAATTTCACCTCCGACAACGTCGAAGTCTCGCTCGACCGCATCACCTCGGTGCGGTTCGGCGACTACATGAATTCGATCCCGCTGCCCGCGGTGCTCTGCGTGTTCAAGGCCGAGGAGTGGGAAAACTTCGGCCTCGCGACGGTGGATTCCAGCCTGATCTATTCGATCATCGACGTGCTGCTCGGCGGCCGCCGCGGCCAGACCTCGCTGCGGATCGAAGGCCGGCCCTATACCACGATCGAAACCAACCTGGTCAAACGGCTGGTAGAGGTCGTGCTGGCCGATGCCGAACAGGCGTTCCGGCCGCTGTCGCCGGTGTCGTTCTCGATCGACCGGCTGGAAACCAATCCGCGCTTCGCCGCCATCTCCAGGCCCGCCAACGCCGCGATCCTGGTGCGGCTGCGCATCGACATGGAAGACCGCGGCGGCAACATCGAATTGCTGCTGCCCTACGCCACCATCGAGCCGATCCGCCCGGTTCTGCTCCAGATGTTCATGGGCGAAAAGTTCGGCCGCGATCCGATCTGGGAAGGCCACTTTGCGACTGAAGTGGCGCAGGCCGAGATCTCCGTGGATGCCGTGCTTTATGAAGCCGACATTCCGCTCAAGCAGCTGATGAAATTGAAGGTCGGCGACACGCTGCCGCTGGAGATGCGGGCCGACGCGCAGGTTCAGGTCCGCTGCGGCAACGTGCTGCTGACCGAAGGGCGGATGGGCCGTGTCGGCGACCGCGTCGCCATCCGCGTCACCAAACCTCTGCGCAAACCCAATACCACCTTCGCGATGTTCGAGAAGGCCGACGAGCAAACCAAGTTGATGGAGGCACAATGAGTCATTCCCTCGGAATAGCGATCGAGAGTCTGGTGGCGGTGCTGCTGATGCTTACGATCGGCTACTGCATGCTGCTCAACAACCGCCTGAAGCGGCTGAAGGCGGACGAGCATTCGCTGAAAGCCACGATCGGCGAATTGATCACCGCGACCGAAATCGCCGAGCGCGCGATCGGCGGCCTCAAGCACACCGTGCGCGACGTCAACGAACATCTCGGCAGCCAGCTCACCGCTGCGACGCAGATGTCGGCGCATCTGAAGAACCAGCTCGCCGAGGGCGACGGCATCATCCGCCGGCTCTCCAAGATCGCGACCGCGGCGCGGCCGTCGGCGCATGAGGCGGCACCGGAGCCGGTGGCGATGGCTCCGAATGTTTCGTCCGCGAAGGCGGTCGCCGCGGCGGCGCAGGCGTTCTCCGAACGCCGAAGGACCAATGGTCTCGCTGCATGAAATCGTTCCGCGACATCAGAGTCCTTCCCGTAGTCCTGGTTGCGATCGCAGGCCTTGCCGTGCTGAAGATCGCCGGGCTCGTGCTCGATGGCGGATACGTGTTCGATTACCAGCCGGGCAAGCCGGCCAGGCAGTCCTGGGCGCAGGAAAACCTCGGCTTCCCCGGCGGACGGAAGGTCGCCGCCGACGATGACATCATTACCGGCTCTTCTCACGGCGCAGCGCCCAAGGAAGAGAAGAAGGAAGAGGCGCCGAAACCGGCGGCCCCCGGCAGCGAACCGGCGAAGCCCGACGGCACCGTGGTGTTCCCCGACCAGAATCCGCAGACGGTGTCGCCGTCGGAGCGCGCCATTCTCGAGCGGCTGCAGACCCGCCGCCAGGAACTGGAGCAGCGCGCGCGCGAGATCGAAATTCGCGAAAGCCTGCTGAAGGCCGCCGAGAAGCGCATCGACAGCCGCTCCGAGGAAATGAAGGCAACGGAAGCGCGGATTTCCAGCACCTCGGGGCAAAAGGCCGAACAGGACGCCGCGCGCTTCAAGGGCATCATCACGATGTACGAGGGCATGAAGCCCAAGGACGCCGCCAAGGTGTTCGACCGGCTGGAGATGGGCGTGCTCTACGAAATCGCTTCGCAGATCGCACCGCGAAAAATGTCCGACATCATGGGCCTGATGCAGCCGGAAGCCGCTGAACGGCTGACGGTGGAACTGGCCCGCCGCGCCGGCTCCGACAAGTCGGCCTCGACGGCCGAACTGCCGAAGATCGAGGGCAAGATGATGCAGCAAAAGCCGAATTGAAACGGCATATTTAACAAAACCTTAAGCCGGCCAATTCAAGATTCAAACGAGCCGGCGAGGGCGCTTCGCCGCGAACGATTCATTGAGGTCGAAAGAGTTCCTGGATGGGGCGAAGGGCTGCCGCTGGAAGAGGGTCGCAGGGCCGCGCATTGGCGCGGATCGCCCGGCATTGCCTTGTCCTGGCCGCACTCGCTACCGGGCTGACGTTTCCGCATCCAGGCCGGGCCGAGGATCCGGTCAAGGGCGAGGCGACGTTCTCCTCCGCCGGCGGCTATGCCCGGCTGACGCTGAAGCTGAAGGAGGATGTCGATTCTGACGTCACCACCGCCGGCTCGATCATCGTGATCCGCTTCAAGCGCCCGGTCGACATTGCCGTCGACAAGCTCGCCGAGGCGGTGCCCGACTATGTCGGCTCGGCGCGGCGCGATCCCGACGGTTCGGCGATCCGGCTGTCGCTGGCGCGGCGGGCGACCGTCAACACCATGACGGCGGGCGAGCGGATCTTCGTCGACTTCCTGCCCGACAGCTGGACCGGTCCGCCGCCCTCGCTGCCGGCCGAAGTCATTCGCGAACTGTCGGAGCGGGCGCGCGTCGCCGAACGGGCGCTGCGGGCGCAGATGGCGGTCAATGCCGCCAAGAAGAAGCCGCCGGTCCGCGTCCGCGCCTCGGTGCAACCGACCTTCGTCCGTTTCATGTTCGAGATGCCCGACGGCGTCAACGTGTCGTCGGTGCTGAACGACCAGAAGCTGACGTTACAGTTCAACAACGTGCTGAACTTCGACTTGGCGGACGCCAAGGTCGCGGCGCCGCCGAACGTCGCCTCGATCGCCCAGCGCAGCGATGTCGATTCCTCTGCGGTCGATATCGTGCTGATCGGCGACGTCGACGTCCACTCATTCCGCGAAGAAAAGAACTACGTCGTCGACGTCGCGTTCCAGCAGGCGGAAAAGCCTGCAGTGGCGGACGCGCATGCGTCGCCGGCCGCCGCCGACCATGCCCCGGCTGCTGCGCCCGCTGGCAAGCGCGGCGCGGCGCAGGTCAAGCCGGTGGCGCAACTGCCGCGCGCGCAGCCCGCCCGGGAGGCGGCTCCGGCGCCAGAGCCGGCGCCGCTGCCCTCGGTGACGTCGGAAACGATCGCCGAGCAGGCCAACATCGAAATCAGGCCCGGCCAGCCGGCGACGGAGGCGACAACGCCCGCGCCCGAACAAGCCGTGCCCGCGGCCGACCACGCCGCAGCCGTACCGGAAAAGATGACGGCGGTGCCTGAAAAGATGACGGCGCCCATGGAAGCTGCTGCCGCGACCAGGCCGGCCGAGGCGATGCATGCCGTTGCGGCCGAAGCCGCCAAGCCGATGGCGGCGACGGAAGCGCCGGCTCGCATGGTCGAGCCGGCAAAGAGCGAATCTCCTAAACCCGAATCTCCAAAGGCTGAGCCTCCGAAAGTCGAATCCTCGAAAGCCGAGCCCGCAAAGACGGAGGCGCCGAAGAAAATGGCGCAAGCGGCCCCCGCGCCGGCGCCGCAAGCCGTCAGGGAAAAGGCCGCCACCGTCGAGGCGCAGCGCGACAGCGACGGCCTGCGCGTGACGTTCGCCTTTACCACGCCGACGCCGGCGGCGATGTTCCGCCGCGCCGACACCGTGTGGTTGGTCTTCGACAAGACCGGATCGATCGACGTCGATGCGATCCGCGCCAAGGGCGGCGCCATCATCGGCGACGTCAGCCTGTTGCCGCTGGAGAAGGGCCTGGCCATCCGCATTCGCCTCAACCGGCCGCAGATGCCGTCGCTGGAAAGCGACCCCCGCGGCGGCGGCAAGGACTGGACGCTGACCTTCGCCGATCGGGTGCAGGCGCCGCCGCTGCCGCTGATGGTGTTGCGGAACATCACCGATCCCGCGCTCGCCAATGTCAGCGTGCCGCTGGCCAATC
Source organism: Xanthobacteraceae bacterium (assembly GCA_019748335.1). Lineage (GTDB taxonomy): Bacteria > Pseudomonadota > Alphaproteobacteria > Rhizobiales > Xanthobacteraceae > Bradyrhizobium. Next base: position 15,776 of record JAIEPP010000501.1, on the reverse strand, counting down.
CCGGCCAGTTGCACAAGTTCGTCGATCCCGATGCCGGCGATACGCTGCTGGTGGTCACCGCGCCGCCGCCGGTCCGCGGCTTCATCAAGCGGCAGGACTTCGTTGAATTGTCGCTGTTGGAATCCGTTCACGGCGTGGTGGTGCATCCGAATTCCGACGACATCTCCGCCGAGGTCGGCTCCGACAAGGTGATGCTGGGACGGCCGGGCGGACTGACGTTGTCATCGGCCGACGTCGCGGCCGAACGCGCCACTGCGGCGGTACGGCCGCTGTTCGATGCCGCGGAGTGGCGCAAGAACCAGGACGAAAACTTTCTGTCTCGGCTGGATGCGCTGATCAAGGCGGCGGCCAATGCCGAGCCCGAACAGAAGACACAGGCCCGGCTCGATCTCGCCAATTTCTACATGGCGCGCGCGATGTATCAGGAAGCGCGCGGGGTGACCAATCTGATCTATTCCGAGACCAAGCAGGGCAGTGAAGAGGCTGCCGTGATGATGGTGCATGCGGTGGCGAGCATCCTGATCGGCAATCCCGATCGCGGGCTGAAGGACCTCGCCAATCCCGCGATCGGCAATGGCTACGATTCCCAGTTGTGGAAGGGGTTTGCCTTCGCGCGCCAGGAAAAATGGGCGGATGCCCGCGAGAAATTCAAGAATGCGGAATTCGCGATCGCGTCGCTGCCGCTGGATCTGCAGCGCATCGTCACCGCGGACGCGATGCGGGCCTCGCTCGAGGTCAAGGACTATGCCGGCGCCTCGCGCCGCCGCAGCGAGCTCGACGTGATCGGCGTTTCCCCGGAGATGAAGCCCCAGATCGCGGTGCTGCGCGGGCGGCTCGCCGAGGCGCTCGGCTACGACAAGGATGCGCTCGACGCCTACAAGTTCGCGGCCAGCACCAGCGACCGGCAGGCGGCGGCGGAGGGGCGGCAGCTCGAGGTGCTGTTGCGCCAGAAGCGTGGCGAAATGGGCCAGGCCGAAGCGTTGCGCGAACTGGAGACGCTGTCGGCGATCTGGCGCGGCGACGGTATCGAGGTCAAGACGCTGCAGCGGATGGCGCAGATCTATGCCGATACCGCCCGCTACTCGGATTCCTTCGCCGCGGTGAAGACCGCGACCCGGCTGCAACCCAATTCAGAACTGTCGCGGCAGGCGCAGGACGCCGCGTCGGCGCTATTTGCCCAGCTCTATCTCAGCCCCAAAGGCGAAGACATGAAGCCGGTCGACGCGCTCGGCATGTTCTACGAATACCGCGAGCTGACGCCGATCGGCCGTCGCGGCGACGAAATGATCCGGCGCCTTGCCGATCGGCTGGTCACGGTCGACCTGCTCGACCAGGCGGCCGAGCTTCTGCAATACCAGGTCGACAAGCGGCTCGAGGGCGCTGCGCGGGCGCAGGTGGCGGCGCGGCTCGCCATGGTCTACCTGACCAACCGCAAGCCGGACCGCGCCATTGGAGCGCTGCGCTCGACGCGGATCGCCGACCTCTCGGGCGAACTGCGCCAGCAGCGGCTGCTGCTGGAAGCGCGCGCGCAGAGCGACGTCGGGCGGCATGACCTCGCGCTCGACATCATCTCCAACATCACCGGCCGCGAAGCGATCCGGCTGCGCTCCGACATCTACTGGGCGTCGCGGCAGTGGCGCGAGGCGTCCGAACAGATTGAGCTGTATTACGGCGATCGCTGGCGCGACTTCAAGCCGCTGAACGGTTCCGAGAAGGCCGACGTGGTCCGCGCCGTGGTCGGCTACGCGTTGGCCGAGGATGCGATCGGACTGGCGCGTTTCCGCGAGAAATACGCACCGCTGATGAACGGCGATGCCGACAAGCTGGCGTTCGACATGGCCAGCAAGCCGGCCGCCTCCAACAGCACCGAATTCGCGCTGATCGCCAAGATGGCCGCCAGCGTCGACACGCTTGACGGCTTCATCCGCGAAATGAAGACCCGCTTCCCGGACGCGACCGCGCGCGCGACGATACCGGGGGAGGCGAAGGCCGAGCCGGCCCATACCGGCTCGTTGCCCGCGATCGTCGGCGTGAGGCGGGTCGACGCTTCGCGGTAGGGCGCCGTTTGACGGCGAATTTTGCGAAGCATTTGTGACGCAAGCAAACATGGCCGAATCAAGATTTATGATCGCTTCGGACGTCTCTGCTCGGCAAGATAAAGCACTATCTGGTCCGGCGATTTGCTAGGCTGTCTGCACCCGATCCGCAAGTTTGCATGGCGCTCTTACCCACGCATTCAAGGTAAAGAGCACCATGCCAGCACAGGCTTTGCCATTCTTCCTTCCTCACCGCGTGTTAGCCGGCCGAGAAATCGCGCAAATTGCCGGTCTGACCGGTCCGACTATCGACTTCATGATTTCGGCGGTGGCTCCTCTGGAGTCGGCCTCCGCTGTCGATCTTTGCTATATGGACAACCGCAAATATCTCGATGACCTCAAGAACACCAAGGCCCGCGCATGCCTTGTGTCGCCGCGGTTCAGCGAGTTCGTTCCGGTCGGCACATTTCAATTCGTCACGCCGGATCCATACCGGATCTACTGTCAGGTGCTGGCGCTGCTTTATCCCAGTGCGGCAAGTCCAAGGTCCACCTTTGGCATGAACGGCGTCTCCGAAAGAGCGACGGTCCATGAGACGTCCATCCTCGGCGATGGCGTCATCATCGATCCCGGCGCCACGATAGGGCCTGGCGCACAAATCGGCGAATTCACCTGTATCGGTCCAAACGCGGTGATCGGCCCGGGTGTGGTCATCGGCCGTTCGTGTTCGATCGGCGCCGGTTGCGTGATCACGCACGCCTCGGTCGGCGATCACGTCATCATTCACCCGGGCGTCGCGATCGGACAGGATGGCTTCGGCTTTTCGCTAAGCCGTGAAGGCCATTTGAAGGTTGCGCAAATCGGGGCTGTCATCGTTCACGACCTGGTCGAGATTGGCGCAAACACCACCATTGATCGCGGCTCGATACGCAACACGGTGATCGGACAGGGTTCCAAGATCGACAATCTGGTTCAGATTGCCCACAACGTCGTCATCGGCCGAAATTGCGTCATCGCGGCGCAGGCCGGGATTGCAGGTTCAACCACGCTCGGAAACTTCGTCGCGGTCGGAGGGCAAAGCGGCATCGCGCCGCATTTGACGATTGGAGACGGTGCGCAAATCGCGGGTGCGAGCGGGGTGACGCGGAATATTCCGGCGGGGGAACGCTGGGCCGGGTTTCCTGCTCGACCGACCAGGAAATTCTTCCGGCAGCATAGGATGGTCGAATTGCTCGCCGAGCAGCGGCTTCACGTCAATGACGAGCCATTATCCTGATTGCCGGCGAAGACCGAACCGGCCCACCCGACTCGTTGCCCGCGCACGTTGATATGAGGCGAGCCGAGGCTTCGAGGTAACACGCGGCCTCAATGGGCAAGTTCCGACCGGGCGGCCGATCCTCCGGCTTTGCCCTCAAAAGCGCTGGTTCCTTGCGGTAATCTGGCTTGCGACAATTTCAGCCGCGCGCCGCTCTTCCTCATGAGCGGGCGGTCGTATATGAGAGATTTGCGAGCGCGGTCAGGCAGTTCAAGCGGGATTTGGCATGGAAGTTCGAGTGACGACAACGCAATCCACCGTCGCGATGCGGCGTTGGGGATCTCCCGCCATGATCACGCTCGCGGCGCTGGCCGCATGGACGGCGCTGACCGCCGACGCCACGGCAAAGCCGGCGCGTCCTGCGCAGATCACCGAGACGGTGGCGCCGCGCGAGGCCGGGGAGCCGATCATGGCGATCGTTTCGATCAAGACCCAGCACGTCACTTTCTACGACGCCGACGGCTGGATCCTGCGCGCGCCGGTCTCGACCGGCACGACGGGCCGCGAGACGCCTGCCGGCGTCTTTGCTCTGATCGAAAAGGACAAGGACCACCATTCGAGCCTCTATGACGATGCCTGGATGCCGAACATGCAGCGCATTACCTGGAACGGGGTCGCGCTGCATGGCGGTCCGCTGCCGGGCTATGCGGCGTCGCATGGTTGCGTGCGGATGCCGTTCGGGTTTGCCGAAAAGCTGTTCAACAAGACCCGGATCGGGATGCGGGTGATCATCTCGCCGGAGGACGCCGAGCCGATCGAATTCTCGCATCCCTCGCTGTTCGTGCCGAAGCCCGATGTTATCGCAGCGGCGCCGGCCAAGGCCGAGGGCCTACCCCGCGAGGCGGCCGAGGCTGCCAAGGCCGCCGACGAGGCCAAGAAAGCCGCCGCGACCGTCACGCGCGAGACGGCGACGCTGACCTCCTCGTTGCGCAAGCTGGAAGGGCTCAAGAAACGCGCCGATTCCGAATTCGTCTATGCCGAAAAGGTGCTTGCCGGCGCCAAGACGGACCAGGCCAGGGCCAAGGCCGAGGAGCAGAAGGAGAAGGCCGCCGCCAAGGCCACGGATCTCGCAACCCAGCTCGACACCGCCAAGGCCGACGCGAAGTCGAAGCTCGATGCCGTCGCCGCCGCCAAGGAGGCAGTCAAGACGACCCAGGCGAAGAAGGCCGACACCGCCAAGGCGGCGCTCGACGCCAGGCTGGCGATGGAGCCGGTATCGATCTACATCAGCCGCTCGACGCAAAAGCTTTACGTGCGGCGCAACACCCACAAGCCGGCGCCGGACGGCGGCGGAGAGGTGTTCGATACCACCATTGAGGTCCCGGTTACGATCCGAGATCCCGGGAAGCCGATCGGTACCCACATCTTCACCGCGATGGCGAAGAACGATGCGGGGCTGCGCTGGAGTGCCGTCACCATCGACCACGGCGACGATGCCAAGGACGCGCTCGACCGCATCACCATGCCGCAGGAGATACTCGACCGCATCGCGCCGACCGCATTGCCGCGGTCGTCGATCGTCATCTCGGACGAGCCGCTGAGCAGCGAGACCAACTATCGCACCGAGTTCGTCGCGGTGCTGAGCAACCAGCCGCAGGGCGGCTTCATCACGCGCAAGCCGACGGTCGATGTCCTCGTCGCCGGCGGCGACAGCTTCTGGAACGACGGCTTCGGCTCGTTTTTCCAGCAGCGCAATCCGGAGCCGCAACCCGGCAATGCGCGGCGGCGCGGCGGCGTCCAGCCATATTATCAACCCTATCAGCCGCAACCGGTGCAGCGGGGCTTTCGTTGGTAGGACGCGGCGCGCTGCGCAAGGTCGTCGTGCGACTTGCGGATGCTCGGCGCGTCGATGCCGCAAGCCTCACTCTGTGAGCGCTGACACATACCGTTGTGCCGCTTCGATTTAGCGTGATCTCCGGTGGTTCATAGTGATCCACCAACAAGCGGGATACGCATCATGCACAAATACATCTTCGCCTTTCTTGCCGTGGTCGCTGTCGCAAACGTGGTTACGCCGGCAAGCGCCGAAACCGTGGTGAGGGACCATCGGGACCCACCGATCGTGAGAGACCATCGGGAACAACCCATCGTTCGCGACCATCGCAATCAACCCGAAGTCCGCGATCATCGCCATCCGACGCGTTGGTGGTAACTCTCTCTCTGGGCGGGGCCGGCGCATGTTAGCCGGCCTCGTCGCGCAAAGGAGCGTTGTGGTGCCAGCCGGGATGTGCCGGGCATCTGAAATCAGGTGATTTCGTCTACGCGTTCGACAAGATGCGCGCGCGAAGGGGAGGGGTCGAACCGGTCGGCGAAATACTGGGTTTCGTTGACCACCAATCCGTCGCGAAATTCCATGATGCTGACCGCGTAAGACGGCTTGCCGTCGTAGGTCAGCACGAATTCAGTGACCCACAGATCGCCGCTGCCGATCATTCGCCGGACCGCAAACTGCTTCTTGTTCGGTTGGACGAAGCGGCTTTCCCGGATGTTTTTCCGGCCGCGGATCCGTTCGCCCGATTGCGGATAATGAAGCACCGCATCCTCGCGGTAGATGGCGTGCTCGGCCTCGAAATCGCCGGCATCCGAAGCGTCCCAATGGCGCTGCAGCGCCAGTCGCGCGGTTCGATCGTCCATCATGAACCTCCGCTTGCGCTCACGGCTGGCCCTGTCTCGCCGGCCGTGGTGAGTTTTGACTTTAACAGGTCAATACACCCTGTAATATGGCGATGCGGACGCCGTTGTATGTCCGAGCGTATGAGAGTTGCTCGATCGATGCCGCTGATCCGGGACAGAATGGTGGGGCACGACGAGGAGCGGCTGGCGTTCAAGTTCACGATGCTGAACGAGAACAACGGCGAGACGGTCGAGTGCCAGATCAGCGACGCTGCGATGGACGAACTGGCCGGTGTCAAGGGTACCGAAAGCATCGCACGGCAGGCACAGTTTCTGGCCCTGAGGGACGCCGTGGAGCGGATCGCGTGCGATATATTTGACGAAGCTCCCCGCGTTAAAGGATATTCTGTTCGGATATTCACCAAGCATATCCGCAAATAGCCGCCGCCGCGGTCGAGGCGAATCCGTTGGCGTCATGGCTCTCGACAGATGCCGGCCAAACCGGCAAGCTCAGGCTTCACAACATTCCGATGCGGGGCTGGGGAACTCCGGTATGAGCAAGCCAGTCAAGACCGAAGCCGAACTGATCGCGATGGCGCGGGCCGAACTGAAGGTTCATGCCGACTGTCCCGACGGCATCGTCATTTCCGTGATCCGCGACGGCGACAGCTGGGAATTCCGCGCCAGCGCCGATGCCGCTACCGTGGCCAAACCCGGCTATCCCGAATGCGTTGCGATGCTGGTCCAGGTCGGAGACCACCTCAGCAGGCAATACGATCTGGGATGAGTGGGTCGCAGCGCCGCATCGCGCCGTCGGTACTCATTTGGGCTCGGTTTCGAGATTTTTGACCGGCGTCGTCAGGCGGCACACCAGTCCCGCCGGCGGGTAGGAGAGTTCAACGCTCCCGTTGAAATCGTCCTTCAGCACCCGGGTGATCAGCCGCGATCCGAAGCCGGTGCTGGATGGGGCTGATACGGCGGGGCCGCCGGTTTCCTGCCAGGTGAAAACGAAATGCGGCTCGCCATCGACGTCGGTATTGCCCCATGTGATCAAGATGCGCCCTGCTGGTCCGCTCAACGCACCATACTTTATCGCATTGGTCGCGAGTTCATGGATCGCCAGCGACAGCGAGAGGCCTTGCCGCGACCTGACGATGGTCGGAGGCCCCGAAACCTCGAAGCGATCATCGCCAGTGCGGTACGGCGCCAGCGCGGTCTGCACCACGTCGTGAAGCGGCGCTTCAACCCAGTTGGAGGCCGTCAAAAGATCGTGCGCCCGTCCGAAGGCCGCGAGCCGGCCCTGATAGATTTCCAGCGCGGGTCTGGCTGACGCGTCGCGAAAGGTCTGCGACGCGACCGCGCTGAGAACGGCCAGCGTGTTTTTGACACGGTGCTGCAGTTCGTGGTTGACGAGGTTGAGCTCTTCCCTCGCGCGATGCTCCGAGGTGACGTCGTTGCAGACGACGAGCACGCCGCCGACCTTGCCGTCGAGATCGATCGGCCCGTAGCTATAGGTCCACCATACGTCCTCGCGGCGGCCGTGGCGCGTGACCGGTACCAGGGCATCGACATTCCAGGTCGATCCCTTGCCCGCCATGACATGCTCGATCTGGGGCCCGATGATGTCCCAAATCTCATCCCAGCATTCGCGGCCGCGGGCGCCGAGCGCGCCCGGATGCCGTTCCGGGCCCATCGTCGCGCGGTAGGCGTCGTTGTAGAACTGGATCAGTTCCGGTCCCCACCAGATGAACATCGGGTGGCCCGAATTGAGGACCAGGCGCACCGTCACGCGGAGGCTTTGCGGCCAAGTCTGCGGCGGACCGAGCGAGGTCTTCGACCAGTCGAAGGCCCTCGTCAACGCGCCCATCTCGCCGCCGCCGGCCAAAAAGTCATTCACCGGTTCGACGCTGTCCATAACTCACACCCGTAACACGCTACCGTATCATCCTGCCACAAGTGACCCAGGGGAGACCACCCGCTGGGTTGTATTTGGCACTTATTGAGCGGTGCTGGCGATTTTTGAGTAAGCGAGGGCGGCAAGGCGACCCAAAGCCGGAAATCCGGACTCGGTTGGTCTTACAGCGTGAATATCCGTCCCGGGTTCAGGATATTGTTGGGGTCGAGCGCGCGTTTCAGCGTGCGCATGGTGTCGATTTCCTCGGCCGTGCGGCTCATCTTCAGATACGGCTTCTTCAGCATGCCGATGCCATGTTCGGCCGAGATCGAGCCGTCGAATTCGCCGGTGAGATCATAGACCAGCTTTTCGAATTCGTCGTGCTTGTCGGGCGTATGCTCGTGGTAGACGCTCGGATGCAGATTGCCGTCGCCGGCATGGCCCATCACGATGGTGAAGGCCTGCGGATCGATCGCCTTGACCCGCGCCTCGAGCGTATCGGCATATTCCTCCATCCTGTCGATGGCGAGACTGACGTCGAATCCCATCCGCGCCGCGAAAGGGAAGGTGCGGCCGAGCTCGACGCTGGAATCGCGGATGCGCCAGATCGCCGCCGCCGAAGCATTCGAGGTCGAGAGCGTGGCGTCGAGCAGAAGTCCGTTTTCCATCGCGGTTTCCAGCAGCCTCTCCAGGTCGGCCCGGATGCGCCCGGCGTCGCCGCCGGAGGCCTCGAGCAGCACGTAGAACGGATGGTGCGTCGGCAGCGGCCCGGCCACACCTTTCACGCGTTCGACGGTGTGGCGGTAATAGGCGTTCCACATCACCTCGAAAGCGGTCAGTTCGCCGCCGAGATTTGTTCGCGCCAGCTTCAGCAAGGACATCACCTGTCCAAACGAGGGCAGGGCACACAGCGCGACCTGCCGCTCTGCCGGCGCCGGAAATATTCGAATGGCTGCCCGCGTCACCACACCGAGGATGCCTTCACTGCCGACGTACAGCTGCTTCAGGTCGATGCCGGTGTTGTTCTTGATGTATTTGCGCAAGCCCCTGAGCACGGTGCCGTCGGCGGTGACGACCTCGAGGCCGAGAATCAGGTCGCGCGTCATGCCGTAGCGGATGACGCGATTGCCGCCGGCATTGGTCGAGATGTTGCCGCCGATGGTGCAGCTGCCGCGCGAGCCGAGGTCGAGCGGGAACATGAAGCCGTCCTGCTCGACCCGCTCCTGGATCTTCTGCAGCGGCGCACCGGCCTGTGCGATCGCGACGCCGGTCGCGGTGTCGACTTCCTCGATCGCATTCATGCGCTCCATCGACAGCACGATCTCGTTCGCATTCGGCAGCGCGGCGCGCACCAGCCCGGTCATGCCGCCCTGCGTCGTCACCGGCACTTTTTCGCGGTGACAGAGCCGCAACAGCGTGGAGACGTCCTCGGTCGTCCTCGGACGCACCACCGCACGCGGCTTCGGCACCGGATTGCCCGAGATGTCGTGATAATAGCGCGCGTCGATGTCGGCGCCTGACAGCACCGATCCATGGTCGAACGCCTTGCGCAGTTCGTCGATAAAGCCGTCGGACATTTCCCGCACCCGTTTGCCCCCAATTTCGGGAACAAGCTTTACATCCGGCTTCGCGAGGATCAAAGCCGGCCTCTGGCGGAGTGGGGTAAATGGACGGCCACTTCGGCAACACCCGGTGGCGGCGGGATATTGCGGACGAAGCTGCGATTTTGCCCGATTATGGCCGTCAGGTCGCGGCGATGCCCGGGACAGGCGACAGGCGCGCTACCGCGAAGACAGCGAAACCGGACTTTCCCGCTGATCGGGTTCGATCGCCATGATCTGGTTGCAGGGCGCGCACTTGTAGACGTGGACGAGAGGGCGCAATCCGATCCGGGGCAGCTTGCCCAGTCTGGACGTGGGGCGTCCGCAGCTTTCGCAACGCGGCGACAGGCCAACTTGTGTGAGCAGTTCGGGCATGATGCGCAATCGCTGACGCTGACAACAAAACATGCCGAATGATGGTGACCGATTGCATCTTTATCATGAAAAAATAGTCCGTAGGACTACGAGGAGCCGCCGCGGCGCCGCTCGAATTGCGCCACTGCGCCTGCCATCTTTTGCCACCAAATCGGCCCCATCCGGGCATCCTGACACCACAGTGTGAGGCGAACAGTCGCCTCACCAGCGCGCAACCGGAAACGGCCATCGGGATTCAAATCCGAGCCGGGTCCGCAATGTGTGAGGCGTGCGAACATGGTTTCTACCGACGGTCGTGACAAATCGGGGCGTGCTGCGTTGAGTGTTGCCAAAGGAACGAAGAAGGCCGCGGCATCCCGTCCTTCACCCGCCGAAAAATTCAATGCCGACCACGACGAGCCCGCGACGCGCGCCGGCAGGCTGTTGGCGCAGCGGCAACGATCGCAGAAGCTGCATGACTATTACGACGACGCTCTCGCTGAAATCCGCGCTTCGCTCGAACGGGCGCCGTCGCGCCAGGGAGAGACCCCGGGATAGACCGGGGTTGAGACTTGGGTTCGAGATTTGCGGCAGATCAAAGTCCGAAAGCAGAATCGCCGCTAGATTGCCAATCGTACCGAGCGGCTCCCGGATCCGGGTGGGCAGTTCCGGTTACGAGGCCCGGACTCCTAGGCACTCCGGGCCTCGCTCGTTTCAGTCACCTTACACAGCGACCGGCACGTCGGCCGACGTCGCCTTACCGCCTGTCGAGCTTGGTGATGGTCTTGGTGCCCCCGGTGCCCGTCGCTGAAAAGCTGACCCGGTCGCCGGCGTGCACGGCATCCAGCGACGTTCCGTTCGGCACCTTGTATTCTTCCGCCGCGCCGCCGCTGCCGGCTCCGACCGTACCGCTTTGGGTCTGCTGAATTGCGACAGTGCCGTTGACCCGGTCGATCCTGGTCACGGTTCCCGTCAGCGGTTGCTGCGCAAACGCCGTCGAACCGAGGATGGTAAGGGCCGCCGTTCCGGCGATCATCGATTTCGCAAGTTTCATGGCACACTCCCGGCGTTGAGGTATTGGCGATAAGTTACGGCGACGGGATTGGTTCCTGCGCGGAATGCCATCTTTTGGTCAGCTGCACAGGAATCGCCCACGGCGAAATGGCCAATATTAAATACCGGTCTCGCTACCGCCGCCGCCAAAGGGTGAGGCCGCGGGCGAGGGTGAGGCTACTTCGCGGCGTTCATTGGCAACTTGACCGGGACGTGAGGCGAGGTGCTGATCACCCTCGGGCTTCCGTCCGGATAGTTGCTATAGTTGCTGCGCTTGATCGCTTCGAGCATCAGGAAGAATTTTTCGGCCAGCATGATCGAACTCCATCGCTGATCATCTCCAACACGTTGCCGAACGAAGATTTTCGGATGTCTTCACCGGCCGGCAAAATGGTTTCGTCGTCGGTCTCGATGGCTTCCTCGCCGCATGCCCGACGAAGCAGGTTCACGGGTCCGTGAGAGCAGGCCGTGCGGGGATGAGCCGAACTCATCGCCGCACGGAGAGTTGGCGCGGTTCAGCTCCGAACCCGATGCATCTGAACGCTGGTTTTCGGGCGGCTCTGAATAGTCTGGAATATCACGCAATATTTGTCGGTGAGCTCGACCAGTTGCTGCAGCGCGTCTTCCGAGGCGTCGGTATCGATCTCGAACGCCAGGCGGACTTCCCGGAAGCCGACCGGGACGTCCTCGACGATCCCGAGCGTGCCGCGCAGGTCGACGTCGCCTTCCGCGGTGATGACGACGGAGCGCACCGGAATCTCCAGCACCGCGGCGGCTGCGCGCATCGAGACGCCGGCGCAGGCGATCAGCGCTTCCAGCAGCATGTCGCCCGAACAGAGCTCGCGCCCTGAGCCGCCGACCTTGGGATGGATGCCGGCAATTGCCAAACCGCGGCCGGTTTCGACCTTGCAGGTCACGGCGGCGGCGTCGGCGACGCCACGGGCCTTGAGCGTCAGCAGCGCTGCGTTGGCGTCGCTGGCGTAGAGTTCCTTATAGGGGCCTTGGGAGGCGCGAAATGTATCGAGGTCCATTTGTGTTTCCTTCGGGTTTCTGTTGGTGATTTTCCGGCCGGCTATTCGGGGACGGCCACGCCGGATCCGCCGAGCTCGGCGGGAAAATCCTTCAGCTTCGGCAACCCGTCCTTCATCGGCAGCACGGTCTCGGCATAGTTGACGTGCACGCCGGGGCTGAACTTCAGCGTCGGGATGGTGGCGGCATAGACGTCGACCAGGCCGAGCGGCGGGTGGTCGGTCATCAGATGTCCGCCGCAGCGCTTGCAATACTGGCGGTCGCTCATCTCGGTCTTGCGGAAGCGGCCGAGATGTTCGGCGCCCTTGATGACCCTGACGCGCTGCGGCTGGTACAGCGTGAACGCATTCACCGGCGCGGCTGACCACGACCTGCACGAACTGCAATGGCAATAGCCCATCGCCTCCGGCTCGCCCTCGACCTCGATCTCCACCGCGCCGCAGAAGCATTTTCCCTTGTATGCCGTCATCGTGTCGCTCTCCTTGTTCGCTGATGCGAGTTGGTTGCTTTCGCCCGCGTCCGGCTTAGAGGTTGCGGGGCCAAACTGAATGACTGCGCGTTCGCATTGCTTGATGTTTCGTCCGGCGGTCATTGCAAGGCCGGCGATTGCGGCGCCCGATGGATCGGACGTCCGGATTGCTTGATCCGGCGTCCGCAGTGGCGGAATGTGCTTGAGCCGGCGGAAGGAAATGACGATCTCTCCGACCGGGATCAGGGAGGCTGACGGAACGAGAAAATGGCAACCGATGCGCTCTCGGATCTTCTGAAGACGGTAAGGCTGACCGGCGCGGCATATTTCGAAATCGCCGCGCAGGCACCGTGGTCGGTGCGCTCGCCGGCGCGCGAGATGATCCTGCCGCGAATCCTGCCCGGCGCCGATCACCTGATTTCGTATCATGTGGTGACCGAGGGTCGTTGCTTTGCCAGTCTGGTCGGCGGCGAGCCGGTCGCGCTTGAGGCCGGCGAGGTCGTCGTCTTTACCAATGCGGACCCGCATGTGATGTCGAGCGCTGGGGGAATGCGGGCCGATCCGCCGAGCGCCGACATGATTGAAATCGCCAGCGCCGGCCGGCTGCCGTTCCTGATCAACCTGATGAACGGCGGCGCGCCCACCGCAAAACTGGTTTGCGGCTATCTCGCCTGCGATGCGCGGCCGTTCAATCCGCTGCTGGAAGCGCTGCCGTCGATGCTGAAAGCGGGTGATGGACGGCGCAACGATGCCGGCTGGCTCGGCCAGTTCATTCAGTTCGCGGTGGCCGAAGTCGCCGACAGGCGCGCCGGCAGCGAAAGCGTGCTGACCAAGCTTAGCGAACTGATGTTCATCGACGTGGTGCGGCGTTACATCGAAGCGATGCCGTCGCAGAACACCGGCTGGCTGGCGGGCTTGCGCGATCCGTTCGTCGGCAAGGCATTGGCGCTGATCCATGCACGGCCGTCATTTGCCTGGACCGTGGAGGGGCTGGCGCGCCAGTGCGGCGCCTCGCGCACGGTGCTGGCCGAACGGTTCGCGCAACTGGTGGGAAGTCCGCCGATGCACTATCTCGCCAAATGGCGGATGCAGGTGGCGTCCGAACTGCTCAACGGCAATGCCAACATGGCATCGATCGCCGCCCAGGTCGGCTATGATTCCGAAGCCGCCTTCAGCCGCGCCTTCAAGAAAATGATCGGCGTGGCGCCGTCGGTATGGCGGCAGGGAGGCCGTTCCCCCGGCTAGGCTAGCGGAGGCGCCGGGTTAAGGCGGCGACGAAACGCTCGGCATCGCGTTCATCGTTGAAGACGTGCGGCGAGACCCGCAGCCGGCCAAGGCGCGCCGCAACGTAGACGCCGTCTTCGGTAAGTCCTTCGACCAGCCTTTTCGGCATTCCGCCCCCGAACCCGAGACACAGGATGTGCGGCGCCCGCAGCGCTCGCTCGGGGATATTGAGGCCCAGATTGCGAACACGGTCCGCGATGCCATCCGTCAGCATCGCCAGGCGTTGCGCGATCGCCGCCGCGCCCCATTCGGTGACCATCTCCATGCCGATCGCGGCCATCTCCAGCGAAATGAAGTGATCGCGCTCGCCCATGTCGAAACGCCTGGCGTCGCCGACGTAACTGAGGTCGCTGAAATAGACCTCGTTCTCGGCGCGCACGTTGCGGCGGGCGGCGGCGGTCTGCTCGAGCGGAATGCTGTTCTGGTGGCGTTTGGCGACGTAGAGAAAGGCGCGGCCGTAAGGGCCGATCAGCCATTTATAGGTCGGGAACAGCACGAAATCCGGATCGAGGCGTTTTACCTCCATCGGCAACACGCCGGCGCTCTGCGTCGCGTCGATCAGGAACAGGGCACCTTGCCGTCGCAAGGCCACGGCGACTTGTTCGAGGTCGACCAGCCCGCCGTCCGACCAGTGTACCGATGAGATCGAGGCTAGGCACACAGGCGGCGCGCCGGATCGCTCGATCACGGCGAGCACCGCCGTGGTCCAGTCGCCGTCATCGGGCTGGCGGACGGTCTCGACGGCAAAACCCTGCGCTTCGGCGCGATGATGCCATTCCAGCACCGGCGAGGAATGATCGTTTTCCAGCACGATGACGCGGCTGCCGCGGGCGATGGTCAGCCCCTTGGCCGCGGTCGCGACGCCGTAGCTGATCGAGGGGATCAAAGCGATGTCTGCGGGATCGGCGTTGATCAGGCGGGCAGCGGCGGTGCGGGCGCGCTCGTGCTGGCGCTGTGCGAAATCAGCGTCAAGCGTCCAGGGCCTGCCCTTGCGACCGACCGCGGCGCGGCCGGCTTCCAGCGTTCGCAGCGGCAACGGGCTGTATGAGGCCGAGTTGAGGTAGCAGACATCGCGCGGCACATCGAACAGATCGCGTTGCGATGCCAGCATGTTTGCCTCTATCCGCCGCCGCCGTAGCTCTGCACCAGGCTGCCCGCCACCAGCGACCAGCCGTCGACCAGCACGAAGAAGATCAGCTTGAACGGCAGCGACACCACGACCGGCGGCAGCATCATCATGCCCATCGACATCAGGACCGAGGCGACCACGAGGTCGATGATCAGGAAGGGCAGGAACAGCAGGAAGCCGATCTCGAAGGCGCGTTTCAGTTCGGAGATCATGAAGGCGGGGACGAGGATGCGCAGCGACATATCTTCCGGCGTTGCCGGCGGCGGCTCGCCGGAGAGGTCCATGAACAGTTTCAGGTCCTTCTCGCGCACGTTCTTCTGCATGAAGCCGCGCAGCGGCACCGAGGCCTTCTGCAGCGCTTCCTCGACGCCGATCTGGTTTGCGACCAGGGGCTTGATGCCGTCGTCATAGGATTTCTGCAGCACCGGCCCCATCACGAAGGCGGTGAGGAACATTGCCAGCGCGATGATCACCGAGTTCGGCGGCGCGGTTGCGGTGCCCAACGCGGTCCGCAGCAGCGACAACACGACCACGATGCGGGTGAACGACGTCATCATGATCAGGATCGACGGCGCGATCGAGAGCACCGTCAGCAGCGCGATCAGCTGGATCGCGCGCTCGGTGACGCCGCCATTGCCCTGGCCGAGATTGATGCTGATATCCTGCGCCATCGCCGGATCGGCGAGCGATCCGGCGGCTATCAGGCTGACAAGAAATAAAAATACTCTACGCGGGAAAGTCGCCGATCTCACGAAGGGGACTTTGGACGGCCCAGCAGTGACGCCATTTCGTCCTCGAGATTCTCGAAGCCGCTCTTTGGCGGAGCGGGGGCGGGCACCTCGGCGCGCGCCGGCCGCACCGGCGGCGGTTCGGGCGCAACCGGCGGAGCCACCGGTTCGGCCGGCCGGCGCAGGGCGGCTTCGAGCCGCTGCGCCATCTCGGCGAGATTCTGGTCGGCGCTCGACGGTGTAGGGGCGGGCGGCGGAGGCGGTGCGGCGC
>JAIEPP010000239.1 GCA_019748335.1 Xanthobacteraceae bacterium | reverse complement strand
ACCGCGGTCCATATCTAACTGTAGTTCGGCATCAAACTGAGCTGCGCTCGAGCAACTCGCCTGTGCCAGGTTCATAATCGGCCGGGCCGGAATGAGGCCCGCCGAACGGGTGCCGTGTATTGGTTTTGCGACGATCCTTGGAGGTCTCATGCGCTTTTTTTTCAATATTCAAGACAAGCTCAAGATCGAAGACGAGGTGGGACGCGAATTTGGCCTGGCGTCAGAAGCGGTCGTGTTCGCCAAGCAACTTGCTGCGGACATTCGCTGCCTTGAAACGACCGTCAGGCCCGCGCTTGCGATTGAAGTGGTTGCCGAAAACGCTGAACGCATTCATCGGGAAGCGGTCTTTGCATGAGCAGTGCGGAGGCCGCGCAGGTTCGACAACGCGCTCCGCATTACGGGCGGGCTTCTGTAGAGAACGCGCCTCCCATGCCGCACAAGCCCATTCCCGGGGTCGATCGCGTCCGGGCCGAAGGGCGGGGCCGGCAACTGAGCCGCTTTTGCTGAGTGATGGGGCCGTTACGTGACGACGCTGATAGTATGCATGCTCGCTTTTTGGATGGGCTACTCGGTCAACCAAGGCGGGACTTGTGCCGTCGCGACGGCGTATGAGATAATCAATCATCGTCGGCCCCGTCTATTCATCAGCCTCCTGGCCGCCTCGGCCGCCGCAGGCCTCGTCGCCGTGCCCTTGGTGTGGTTCGCCGTCGGGTCGGCCATGCTTGCCGGTACCGTCGACGTGAGCGGCACCTTGCTAGTCGGGGCGGTGGTTTTCGGGATCGGCGCCACCATCAACGACGCATGTTTGCTCGGGTCGCTCGGCCGTCTGGGAGAAGGGGAGCTTCGGCTTGTCGTCCTTCCGGCCGGTCTGGCCGGCGGTTTTTTTGCGGCCGACAGCACCAGCATAGGTAAGACCCGGCACATCCATGACAGCATATTGTCCGCGCCGAGCATGTCCGGATACGTGGCTTTGGCGGCTTTCACGGCGACGCTCGGTTTGGCACTTGCGCTCGTCTCACGCGGGCGAATTGGCCGCCCACCGGGACAATGGTCACTCGGCTTTTCCGTGCTGGTGGTCGGCGCTACCGGAGGCGGGCTCTATGCGATCGCGCCCGCCTGGACATACGCGGATCTGGTTCACCGCAGTCTGCCGCTTGCGATGAGCCTGAAAAATGATGTGGCTGCGTTGACGGTGACGGCTACAATCGCCGGCGCAGTCGCGGCCGCCCATCGCCGCAAGCGATGGCGTCCGCAGAAGGTGACGGTCTCCGACGCAGCGACGACGGCTATTGGCGGCTTCCTGATGGGACTGGGGGCGGCGGTAATTCCCGGCGGGAACGACGGGCTCATCCTCGCAGCCTTGCCTGCGCTGTCCGTCGGCGGCGCAGTTGCCTATGTCGTTATGCTCGCAACCATCATGACTGCTCTAGCAGTCAAGCGCCGTTGCCTGGGTGAGTGAATGCATCTGACCAAGCCTGACGAGGAACTAGTGGCGCAAGCACATACCGACGCGCATTCTTGCCGGCGAGGACTACGGCAGAATGGCCATCGGCGCCCGGCGACGCCGCAACAACCGAACGACGCGGTGTAGGAGAATGACAGTGTTCGTCCTCGCTTATGCGGCTGGTCTGCTGACGGTCGCATCGCCATGCATCTTCCCGATCCTGCCGTTCGTGCTGGCGCGGGCGGAGACGCCGTTCGGACGCGGCGGCTTGCCGATGCTGATCGGGCTCGCGCTCACCTTTGCGGCGGTCGCAGGCCTTGCAGCAGTGGCGGGCGGCTGGGCGGTGCAGGTCAACCAAGCCGGCCGCATCATTGCGTTGGTCGTGATGACACTGTTCGGCCTGATGCTGCTATTCCCCACACTGGCGTCGCGCGCGATGGCTCCGGTGGTGGGGGTCGGCCTGGCGCTATCGGATCTGGCGGACCGGCAGGCAACAACGCGCGCCACATTCGGGGCATCCCTGCTGCTGGGCGTCGCGATGGGCCTGGTGTGGGCGCCATGCGCCGGACCGGTGCTGGGCCTGATCCTGACCGGAGCCGCATTGCGCGGGCCGGGCGTCGAGACTTCCCTGTTGCTGCTGGCCTATGGACTGGGTGCGGCGACTTCCCTGGGTGCAGGGCTGTTGATCGGCCGCCGATTGATCACGTCATTCAACTCGTCCATGAGGTGGAGCGGCGGTCTTCGGCGCCTCGTCGGCGCCGCGGTCGTGGCCGGCGTTGCGATGATCTGGCTTGGCGCCGATACCGGGCTTCTGACCCGGCTATCGTCCGCGAGCACCAACCGTCTGGAAGGGCTATTGATCTCGGCCTTGAACGTCGCTTCCGGCGCAAAAGCCGAACGCGCCAGCGGTCCCGTCGCGGTCGATGCCCTGCCGGTACCTCTCAACGCGCTGTTCGGAAAGCAGCCGTGGCTGAACTCGCAACCGGCGTTAGAAGGCCTGCGCGGCAAGGTTGTGCTGGTGAACTTCTGGACCTATTCCTGCATCAACTGCCTGCGGACGCTGCCCTATACCCGCGCTTGGGCCGAAAAATACGGCAAAGCGGGCCTTGTCGTAATCGGCGTGCACACGCCGGAATTCGCCTTCGAGAAGGAACTGGGCAACGTGCGCAAGGGCGTCTCGGCGCTGAGTATCAGCTATCCGGTCGTCATCGACAATGACTTCGCGATCTGGCGAGCATTCGGAAACGAGGCATGGCCGGCGTTCTATTTCATCGGCGCCGACGGCAGGGTGCGGCATCAGGCTTTCGGGGAGGGCAACTACGACGAGTCCGAACGCTTAATTCAGCAACTGCTCGGGGAGGCCAATGGCGCCATTGTCAGCGACAAGGGGCCGGCGCTTCATGCCGAGGGCGCCCAGGCCGCGCCGGACGACGGCAACCTCCGATCCGGCGAAACCTACCTGGGATACCGGCAATCTCGAAATTTCCTGTCCCCCGGCGGCATCAGGCAGAACTCCCGAACTCTGTATCGCGCGGCGTCGACCTTGCCGCTCAACTACTGGAGCCTCGCTGGAGACTGGACCGTGGGCGACGAGTTCGCCACCGTGAACCAAACGGCCGCGAAGGTCGCCTATCGCTTCCACGCTCGCGACGTGCACCTCGTCATGGGGACGTTGGACCAAACGCAACCGGTCCGCTTTCGCGTCACCATCGACGGCGCGCCGCCTGGCGCCGGCCATGGCTTCGATGTGGCTGCGGACGGATGGGGAAGCGTTTCCGACGAGCGGCTATACCAGTTGGTGCGGCAGACGGGGCCGGTCGGCGAGCGCACGTTTGAAATCGAGTTCTTCGGCGCAGGCGTCCGCGCCTATGCCTTCACGTTCGGATAGATCCAGGGCCTACGATGTTAACGCTGCCGGTGCTCTTGCTTGCGGAAGCGAGCTGGGCGTCAAGGCATGGGATGTGAGGCGGGATGATGGATGGCAGGATGAAATTAACAGCCTGTCTCGATGTCCGCGCCGGGCGCGAAGCAGTGGCTCGCTCGTTCGGTCCCGCAGATTTCCTGCGGCATCAAGTTCGTGGAGTGGTTCAACGGCACCGGACCAGAAACGGTACTGTTTTGCGAGCGCGGGCCGTCGGCGCGAGCTTTCCAGTTGTGCGGTCTTCATCATGATCGGCGCAAAGCCAACTACGGCTTGGCTTTCTGACATGGTCGAACTCGACACGAACCGCCGGAGCAAAGTTGCTCACCTCGATGGTTCTGCACATCGATTTCAAGCCACCGCCAGTTCTATTTCGTCAAGCGCTGTTGAAGATCGTGGAGCAACCAGCTTCCTGCGCGTCCCAGAGGCCGGTTACGAATATGGGCCGCGTAGACTGAAAGCGATCCTGCTTGCGGCATGCCTCCTGCGGAGATGTCCAATACCTTGAGCCGACCTGCCGCAATATGTGGCTCGACCAGATACGGCGGCATCTTGCACCAGCCAAAGCCCGCAAGCAGGAAGTCCAGTCGGCGGGCGAGATCGACAAACCTCCAGACCCGACTACTGATGACCCCGTAGCTCGGACCATCCACGTCGTGTGCGTCGGACAGGACCAGTTGCACATGAGCTTCAAGGTCATCCTGGTTGAGCGCGCGTTCTAGTTGTGCAAGGGGGTGATTTATCGCGACCACTGGGATCAACGTGCGATCCATCAGCGGATAAGCCATTAGGTCATCCGGCACGGTAGGTAACAGAAGGCAGAATGCCAGGGACGCCGAGCCCGCCCGCAGTCGACGCTCTGCTCCGCCCAACCCTTCCGTAAAGAACGAAACAGGCAGATCGGGAAAGGTATCTCGAAGCGCGCGCATGCTGTCGATCAGCGGTTCGGTCGGGACGAGCGGATCAATCGCAAGGGTCAACGATGCTTCAAGCCCCTGGCGTGTGCCTGCGGCGATTGCCTCGAAGCGATCCGCGTTCGCCAGGATGGTGCGCGCCTGCTCGACAAGCACGCGACCGATAGGTGTCAGTGTCGGCCGCTGTCGGCTGCGGTCGAACAGTTCGACGCCCTGAATTTCCTCTAGGGTCTTAACAGCCTGACTGATCGCGGACTGAACGCGGCCAAGCGCCCTCCCTGCAGCCGAAAAGCCTCCTTTATCGCTGATCGTCACCAAGACCCGAAGTTGGTCCAAAGTTAGGGAACCGATCACGTCCATCTCCAAATGTGATTACTTCGATCACTATAGCATCAGTTTCGAAGATGAGTGAAACCGGTTATAGCCGACGTCATGACGTTGCAGTGACAGCCAAACAACCTCTCATCTGGAGTGCCCGCATGCCCACTTTGCTCGTGATAGAATCCAGCCCTCGCCGAGACCTTTCGATGTCCCGCGGATTGACCGCGATGTTCGTCGCGCAATGGCTGGAGAATAATCCTGATGGGCACGTTGTCGAACGCGACCTGATGGAGAGCAATCTGCCGTTCGTGACGATGCCTTGGCTCGGCGCATACTTTGCACCGCCGGAGCAACATACGCCGGAAATGAAAGACATCCTGCGCTTGTCGGACGAGCTTGTGGAAGAACTTCTTGAGGCCGATCATATCGTCATTGGCACGCCGGTCTACAACTACAATGTCCCAGCGGTGCTGAAGGCTTACATCGATCACATCGTTCGCAAGGGTAAGACGCTTGGTTTTGCCGGGGAGGGCCTGGTTCATGGTAAGGCTTGCACGATCCTGATGGCGTCGGGCGGGAGCTATACGCAGGGCTCTCCCATCAAAGACCGAGATATTGCAACTAGCTACCTAAAGCTAATCCTCAAGGTCATCGGTATTGAGGATGTGACCGTCGTGGCGGGTGGAAACGCGAAGTCGGTCGACATGGGACAGACGACGAGAACCGCATTCCTAGAGACGTTTGCCCCGCAAGTGGCAGCGGCAGCATCGGTTGATTAACTTTGGTCAATTCCACGAGCGCCACGAGTTAGTGCTTGATGAGACAGATTATTCGTCTTCGCCGCGAGGATGCATGTTAGCGTAAAGCGGATACCACCAGGATCCGCGTATCGATGAGAAGTTTCTCAAGGAGCCATCGTTTCAGGATCGAACACCGCACTTGTCGGCCTTACGTCCGATCATGCTCTCAGCATGCCGGGCAGATTTGCAAGTGTCTAGTCAGGTCACCGCTAGAGAGTGGCCAACAACCTTGACGGCGCGTACCCGGCACTGAAGCGCCGGGTTTCGCGGCGCGCAACAGGATGAAATGCTGTCAGCCGCAAGGTTCGTTGGAGGCCGGGGAGGTATCCGTCTTCGTAACCGAAGCCTTGTGTGCTTCGACCAGCGTTTGATACGGCGCGACATTCAGATAACCCGCCTTCGTCGGCACGCGGATTTCGAAGTGAAGGTGTCTCGCGGTCGGATCATAAAGAACTGCGCCGTCCTTGAATTTTCCGAAAGAAGTCGTCTGATCTTTGGCAGAACCCTGTAGGCGATCGACGTAGGCAAGCCTACAGCCCCGTGTGACTTTCTTCGGCCGGGACGCAAAGATCCCGTGACTGTCCAATACACTTGGCTTCATGTGCCGATATATGTAGTCGATATTTGTCCCGTTGATATCGGATATAGTGACGGCAGGCTGGGTTGGAAACCTACGGAACGCGATGCCGTCGACGACTGCACGAAGCGGATGAGCCGGCGAGTTCCTGTCGTTCCATCCTTTGCCCCACACATCCTGACCCGCGTGGCCGCTTCCCTGCGGACAGGTCGGCAGATTGTTGCCTGATCTGTTCTCGCAGAAATTATCCCGCCACTCGCCGACCGGCGCCTTCGTGATCACCGGCATCGAGGGCACTTCGCAAGTGGCGCCCTTGTCATTGTCTTCATCCAAACAGTGCTCGTCTGCCCTGAAGACAACCGTTTGCGCGAAGGCGGTTACGTCGGTCGGGAATAGGATAGGACCATAGGCACCCGTGTTGCTGGAACCTTGCGATCCGCCTTTCACTCCTGAGTTCGCAACAAGCTCTCCCGGAGCCGCGTACTTCGGCAACGATTTCAGAGCCGCCGCCGGCTTGCCGAGATCGTCGACCTCCTGCGACAGTCTCTGGATGGGATCGTTCGTGCCGGGATTGGATTTCGACCGCGGTGAACCTCCGACGAAGCTCAATGCTGCGAACACTTCTCTGGCAAGGTCCTTCACCTTGCAGCCAGGATCGCCGAAAGCATCACACAGTATGTTGACCTCGATAAGCGCCTTGGCGAACACGCACGGGACCGTCGCCTCCCGCTCATTGAAATATTCGGCCTTCACCTGTCCGATCTGTTTCTCATACTTGGCCAGGTATTCGAAAAATTTGCCGTCCGCATCCTGCCCCTTGCGGGCTTCCTCGATCATCGAAGTGCAGCTATTCGGCGTCGGAAGCTGGGGATTTCCCGGCAGCCGGAAGAGGATGGTCGATCCGGAAATCATCACGGTCGATGTCTTGTTGAACTGGAGGTAGGCCCGGTATCCGTATGCGCCGGGGTGGAAGGCAAGCGACTTGAGGCGGCCGAAATAGACCTCGGTTGCGGCAGCTCCGGTCGACGAAACGACCGCCTTGCCGAAAGAGCCGAAATCGAAGGGAAGCAGGACCGGAGATCCTGCGGATGATATCTCCGGGCGAACCAAGGAGGTCAAGGCGTTGATCGTCGCCAGGTCCCGGTTGCCTGCGGGATCCAGGTCGGCAATCGTTTTCTGCCGGGCCAACCACGGAGCGAGAGATCTCACTCCGCGAAGCGTCTCCAGGTTGTCACCACTGAGCGTCTTGTTGGCAGCGATCGCCGACTTCCAATCGACCTGAACTAGATCGAAGGGCGCCATCCCGGACCAGCCCGGATTAGACAGTAGCGCCAGAATACCGACTGCTCCCGCAATCTTCCTTGAAAACATATCATCCCCCGGACGCCGAAATGCGACGACCACACACGCTATAGTAGTTCAGTTTTTCGGCGTACACTACTTGCCCGGCGGACACCTCCCGACCCGCTCCGTCCGTATAGACTCGATCCGCAGGCCGTCGCGACCGTGCTTCGATCAGGAGCAAAGAAGCCAATCACGAACCGGAGAAGCGGCCTCTTCGAGGGAACGAGACTCTCGCGAGAGTCTTGACAAGTGCGCTGCGCAACGCTTCATAAACTTAGCACATCGTCAGTGGTAGTATCATGCCAGCAGCCAAGAAGATCCCGGGCAAATTGCGGCTCGGTTCGTTTCTGAAGGAGGTCCGATCGTCCCGGGGAGTTTCGCTCCGTGACGTCGAACGGATCACGAATGGAAGGGTATCGAACGGCTATTTGAGCCAGTTGGAAACCGGCAGGATCGTCAATCCGTCCGTGGCCACGCTTCAGTTCCTGTCCGCCGCCTATGGGATCGATCCCATGACCTTGATGGAGCGGGCGGGATTTTCTCCCACCACATCCACGCGCGGATCGTCGTCTAATAGCGCCTTGGGCGACCTGACGGACGACGAAGAAGAGCAGTTGTTGCGATACCTTGCCTTCATCCGCTCCCGATAGCCCAAGCGATGATCGATACCCAGATCGTGGGTTACGTCCTCCAGGAGGAGGCTGAGCGCTTCGGCAAGTACGCCGCTGCGCTCTCGCTCGACGCCAGCGCTGTCGCCAATCTCCTTCTGGTGCGGGAAATCTCGGCCGGCAGGCTTGGCGGGCTGATAGGGCGGTATCCGGCCGTAAGCGGCGGCCGGAAGATAGTCGCCCACCTTCGCAACTTCGAGTTGAAGCAGGGCTTTGCCGACCACGCCGAAAAGTTCGGCCTGAAGGCCACTCCGGCGGCCAGCAGCCTCTTTCGAGCGGAGCTCGTCGAGAGGTGGTTGGAAAAGACGGTTCACAACCGGTGAGTTGACTCAGGCTGAGTCAGAAGCTACTTTCGCTGGGCTGCGCCATGCGATTTGATCCGGACCTCGGAAAACACGGGCCGCGAAAATGACGACGTTGCTGACCCAATCGACGTTCGCCCTCACAAATCTTGCACTTCAATCGGCGATTGAGCTCGAGCGGTTCAAGGCCGGCATGAAGTTCGACAAGAAGCCGCTGAAGGAGCTTGCGGACGCACTCGTCGTGACCTCTCACGCGGATGCGCCAGGCGAGGCTTTCCGGTTTGTCGAGCCGGGATATTACGAGCCGTTCGAGCGACTTTATCTGTCGCGCGAAGCCAAGCGGTCGAACACCGTAACCGAAATCCAAGCCTTCATCCGCGAGGCGAGCAAGCGCATCGCAAACGCGGCGGAGGGCAGGGGATCCGACGCTGCTAAACTGATCGAATTTTGCCTCGCGTTGCACCAGGAATTGATTCAAGAATTCTCCGTGGAGGACGCATTTGCCGTCCAAGAAAGCCGCCAGCACGCCAAGCAAGGATCTTCGGCTCGCCGCCGCAAGGCATAAGATCCAGGCTTTCCTCGCGCAAATCGAGAACCTCGAAGCCTCCGACTTTCCTCACAAGGACGGGCGGGAAGCTCTCGTGGCGATGAAGGAAGTCGCGACGGTCAGGGAGAGACTGTTCCGGACGCTGCCGCCCACGGTTTCCAGGCCGGTCGTCGACCAGATTTGCGCGAACACGAACCTCTTCCTGTCGAGACATATGAAGATTCTCGGCTTCATCCTTCGTTCCACCAACGTGCGCAACGCGTTCGAGGCGCATTTCCCGCTCAAGCGCCTCGTGCGCCGCGTCATCTCACGCGACGCAAAGCTGGTACTGTCTTCCGAATGGGATTTCGAGCCTTTTACCTATCCGATGAACATCGAGCTGCTGCCCGAGTACATCCTCGTGGGCGGCCCGGCTCCTGAATCGTCAAACCTGCTCATCATTCCGCTGGCGGGCCATGAAATCGGCCATTCAGCCTGGGGCCAGCACGACTTGTCGAAGGCAATTCGGCCATCCGTGACCAAGGCGATCGCGGTCGCGATTTCCTCAAATGGACCGAAGGTCAAGCAGGCACTGCGAAAACTTGGCCGATCGTCCAACGATATCTCCTACCTGCAGAACACGTGCCTGAAATACGCGATGCGACAGCTCGAAGAAGTGTTCTGCGACTTCTTCGGTCTCTTCATCTTCGGCGAGGCCTACCTGTGCGCCTACGAATATTTTCTCGCGCCGGGTGAAGGCAAGCGCAGCTCAATCTATCCATCCGCCTTGGCGCGCGTGACCTTCCTCAAACAGGCGGCGAGCGAACTGGCGCTCAAGCACGATCCGGCCATTTTCGACGGATGGATCGATTCCGCGCCCCGTATCGGAGCGGATGCCGAGATCCTCGCGCTCGCCGACGTCGCGGTAACCGCAAGCGTTCCCGCCTTGCGGAAGCGGACATTCGAACTTCTCAGAAAGAAGAAGGTCACGGCGATGGATGAGGAGGCGGTGGACAGGGTTCTCCGCGCCTTCATGCAGCGCGTTCCCGACGCGAAGGGAGGCACCTTGCCAGAGGTGGTCACGGCGGGCTGGCGCTATCTGCGCGGAAAGCCGGTGCTGCCGGATACCGAATACGGCATGTTGAACGAATTGATGCTCAAGTCGATCGAGGTTTCGGAATTCAGATTGAGGGTGGGGCGGGATGCTGAGCTCTGACGAGATCCTCGCGCGCATATCGTGCAAGGAAGACGACCCCCAACGTCTCTGCATCGTCCCCGATCCGAGCGAGAGAATTGGGGAGCGTTCCGGCGCGTCGGTCGACCTGAGATTGGGCCGGTGGTTCAAGTCGTTCAAGCAGACGCGGACGAAATTCGTCTCGCTCGCGGGTCCCGCTGCCGCTCCGCGGACCCGGTCAAAGCGGAGTGCATCGTCAGATGAGGTTACTTCCACCGAGGCATCGCGCACCAGGGAGCATTTCGTTCCGTTCGGCCAAAGCTACGTCCTGCATCCGGGCCGCTTCGTGCTCGGGGCGACGCTCGAATGGATCAAGTTTCCCGCCACGCTTGCCGGATACGTGACGGGCAAGTCCGGAATCGGCCGCCACGGGCTGGTGATCGAAACCGCCGCGGGAATTCATCCGTTCTTCTCCGGTTGCTTGACCTTGGAGCTGGCAAATATCGGAGAGGTGCCTCTCGAAATTTTTCCCGGCATGGAGATATGCCAGGTTTTCTTCCACCGTACCGCTGAAGTCGTGGATCCCAAGCCCGGAAAATTCTCGGGAAGCCGCAAACCGGGCCTGAGGACACCCAAGGCCGATGCGATATTCGAGCGCCTCCGTGAGGGCAATTGAACGTCGGAATGTGCGACGAGCACGCGGCATGCTCCGCCGCGACGTGATATCCAATTTCATGAAAGGGCGCATCGTACGACCATGGCGGTGAGGGCTCTCATAATTGCGGTGGAAGATTATCCGCACGCGGACGCAATCGCGTCGAACTTGCCGGGCACACTGGCGGCCGCCCGCGATTTCCGTGACTGGCTCAAGAAAAAATGGGCAAAGGAGCTCGGACCGCGGGCCGACACCCAACTCCTGTTTTGCTCGAGCCCTCGGGTCTCCGGAGGCAGGGGAGCGACCGCACGTGATGTCCGCAAGGCATTGCTCGATCTGAGAGAAGCCGGCCAGAACACGACGGACGAGCTCTTCCTTTACTTCAGCGGCCATGGTTTCAGGTACAACACCCCCGAGGACCGACCGGACATCCTGGTCTTGCAGGAATTCGAGACGTCCGAGCTTTCGGGCGACAGCTGTATTCCCCTCGGTAACGTGATCTCATGGCTGAGGAGGGCGCTCGGGCCCGGCCGCCACTATCATTTCGTCGACGCATGCAGGACGGACCTCGACAGCGAGGTCGTCCTGCCGGGACGGGTACTGCCTCCGTTCGCGCAGACGGCGGGCGAGGCGTCGACATTCCTCATCCAGTCGGTTCAGCCGGGACAAGTCGCGGAGGTGGACGGCGACTTCGCAAAGCACCTGCTGGGCGGCCTGGGCGGCCAGGGTATCGCGAAAGCCTGGGACGACCGGTTCGCAGGCGCCATGGTGGTCAGGTACGATTCGCTCAGGGAGCATCTGAACGCGGTCGCCAAGCGGCCGGTCTGGGGTGAGACCGCGGGCAGGGAAGGAGAACGTGCCGCCGTACTCGCGACCTTGCGGCCGGTGCCCACCGTGAAGTGTCATGTCGAGATCAAGGGATTGGCTGTTCTTCTGAAGGGAAGGATCACATGCAGGGGATCGAGACGAGACACCGATTTTTCCGCGGCAGTCTCGGCTTCGAGCATTGAGCTCTCGCTGCGGCCGGACAAATATCAAATATCGCTTACCGTCAAAGACCGAGACGTCCTACCGCGGGAGGGGGTAAGCATCGACGTCTACGACGAAGCGATCGCCAAATTTGAAATCCTGCCGGGTAGCCGGCGGCCCGCGACGAAAAAGCCGGCGTTTGCAAGCGAAGTCGGCGATTTGGATTTAGGCGACGTTCGCCTGCGCCGTTTTGATTCTGATGAGAAATCGATCCGTCGTGTCAAGAAGACGCTCAAGAAGGCCAGGGCCGCAAAAAAGTCAGCCGCGACTGCGCGCCTGGCCGCCGCCAAACCGAAGCGCAATCTTGCGCAGTCGTCGATCGCGGCGTTTTTCCCGAAAAGCCAGCGCGGCACTCCCGTTTTCTCCAGAACGTTGCACAAGGTCGACGATTCCGATCTCGATCAATGGCTCGCGATTTGCGGTGCCGGGCGGATACTGGACCGAGGCGCCGCGGAGACTTCGAACATCAGGAAGTTGCCGCTCAAAACCTTTCACATGAGCGCGGGGAGTTCTTCCATTTATGTTCTCGCGGCCTTCGACACCCGCCGCCTTCGTCTCGGCGTCGCGCTCTCCGATGGCAAGGACGTGAAATGGTGTGCGGCCAGGCAGCCTGTCGGAATGCCGGGCCTCAAGGAATTCGCGACGGAGATCGAGGCCGGGCCCAAGCTGGTATCTTTCAAGATCGACGACGACGCGCCCTACACCGTCGCAACGTGCGCAATGCCGAACCGCGTAACCCTGCTGACGATGACGCTGGGGGACCACCGAATTCCGAGAATATCGCAGTTCATTCTGCCCGTCGGCAACTTGATGTCACACCTGGAGCGCGAATTGCAATGGAGGCTGAAGGACCGAGCTCAATTGGATGACATCCGGCAGCTCACGGTGTGGCTGCAAGCGTTCCGCAGCCGCGGCGACGTGCTCAAGTCGATCACGAATGTCGACCTGAACGCCATTCTTTACACCAAGTGGCTGGATCCCGTGACCAGCGCATTGGCGTGCTATGAGCTGATCAGAAGAGGGGCCGCGCGGCGCCTGGCCAACAGTCCGGTGATCCCGAACCTGATGACCTATTTTCCCGACCTTCCCGATGGAGCCGCGATAGCCGCGATATGCGGACGCCCGGCTGGACCGGCACCCGGTGTTCCGCTCTTCCTGGACGGCGTGGAGGCAATGCCCGACAAAGAGAAGTCGCTGCCGCTCGATGCAAGCCGGCTGGATTACCGCGGGCCATGGACCATGTGGCGCGGCGCCGTGAACGCGTGACGGTCACCGCAGCCTTGAACATACAGCCGGATGCCACGTGCATCGATCCCCGGCGAGCAGGTTTCGCCTGCGACAAACGGGCGATGTCCACACGCCGTAGCACCATCCGCCCCGCCATTAAGACACCATTAAGCACTTTCACAATACATGGCGTGAGACACCAATCGGACCGGTGCGTTCATGAGCCCCGTCGTTCAACTGAGAACTCCGCCGAATTTGAAGGTCCGCCCCCGCACCTTCAATCCGCGCGTGGCAATCGTCTCTCTGTTCGAGGAGGACGACGAACTCATCGGGTTGGCCAAGCAATTGTATCAGGACTTCGGCTTGTTCACCGTGGCCGACTGGGATCGGCGCGGACAACGGCTGTTGGACGGCGTCCCGGTTTCGAAACGCACCCGAAGGAAATTCCTCGAAGTGATCGGGACCGCTTCGGAATTCGACCGGGGGCAGGCACGGATTCTGGCATTTCGGCGCCGCGAACTCTAGCGCACGATAGTATTGCCGGCCCTCGGTGAGGAATCGCTTGCAATTATGAAGGGCGCTTCGGCCGAGTTGCAGTGCTTTCCGATCCTACCTCCGTCGGTCCGCTCCGCGATGGACGCGATGGAAACATGGTTGCACTTCAACTCGCGAACGAAGAAGTCCCGGATGAAACGCGCGTTAGCGTAGGTGACGGGATAACCGTCGGCCACCATCGCGAGATAGTTCTTCACCTTCTGGGTAAGTGCAGCGCCTTGCTTCTCGGCGCTTTCGGAGCATATGCGCTCCACCACCGCCAGGTGATGTTCTCCTACCGACTTGGGCCGCTTCGGCCGCAGAACCTCGATCTCGGCAGCCTCCAGTCCGCGAAGGACGTAAATCGCCGGTCGCAGCCTGAGCTCGGCGTACAGGTCGTGCTGCGCGGCATACGCAGGCACGGCTCCCACGAAAGCCAAATGCAAAGATTTGATCGCGAGGCACGCCTTGTCGAGCCGGAGAGGCTCGCCTGCATAGGCCTTGGAAACCTGGGAGTCGGTGCACTCGTCCCAGTCCCTGCTCTCGAACCGCGTTTTCCAGGACTGCGGAACGCGGCCGATCGCGAGTTCGCTTTGCCCGCTTACATACCGGAGCGCGGACTTCGGATTGGGAAACGCTTTTTCGGCGACCAGCAGCCTCTGCACCAGCGTGCGATAACCAACCACGTACGTGTACCAGTACGGAGCGAAGTTCGTCAGATAGGCCGACTGGTCGAAGTCGTCACCCTGTTCGTCCATCAGGTCGAAAATGTCGGATGGTTCGTGCACGAACTCGCTCCCCCGAGCCAGCGAAGAAAAAAATCAAGGATTCGAATCGGCCGCCGAATCAGTTAGAAGTATCCGCGTGGGCCGTACAACCCGGAAGGGTCCGAACCCCTATTTCCCCTATTTATTGTATTCGTCGTCGATCGGTCATTACGGCACATCGAGCGCCGGAACTGCTTGCCAAAACGGCTTCAGGACTCCCGAATCTCTGCCATCAGAGAAAGGGCAGTCCCCATGTTCACCGTAAGCGTTGCGTTCCCGTCCTCGAAGGATGCCGTCGGCGCCTTTGAGATCTACCTTCCCGATTTTCAACCGCCGCTGCTTTCGATCGACCAGCTTGTTGCGACGGACGAACTGGCGCCGAGACTTCTCGGGGTCGCGACGGCCGTCTTCAATTTCATGTTGTCCTCCATAACGGTGACCATCGGCATCGTGATGCTTGTGGCCGTGGTCTGGATCTACAGGAGGGTCATCGGCGAGGGAGCGATCGGCTTTTCAAGCATTGCCGAACGTGTCCTGGGCCTGATGAGGCCCGAGCGCTCCCCGAAGACCGTCAACGTGGAGTACCGCGACGCCAGCGGTCGCTGCATGGATCTCGGTCCCTACATTCACGCTGCAACGCGCGCCCGCAGGGGAGGCGCGTACGTCCTTCAGGCCGGCGTGTTCGTAGACTGCGACCCGGCGAGCTTCACTCCGGGAGCCATCGTCGACATCAACGTCCAGCAAGGCATGGTGCGCGAGGAGTCGGTGGTGCGTATGGACTTCCAGCGCAACCTGCTTTTCGTGCAGAGCGGAGGCACGTTCGATCAGATGATTGCGAAGATTCATCGCAATCCGAACCCGGGTCAGGCGGCGGAATGACCGATGCCAGGGCCTGCGGCCACCGGACATCGCGTGAATTTGGCGCCTTGTGGCCTCAGGCGGATCGTCTGATCCAACGCCCCCGCGGGGCGGGGCGCCCGTTTCCGTCGCTTACGACTTCAACCAGGTTACGTGCGCGACGGGAATTCGTGCCATGCGGTCCAGATCGAGGAGTAGTCCAGCGACGACCCCGGTGGCAGGTCGGAGACCGATCCGCCGGCGGCGACGAAACCGTCCATGAAAATGGGAAGGCACTTCTCCAGCCGCGGCCTCTCACCGCGAAGCCTTGCAGCAAGAACTTCCGTGTCGGGTATCTCGCCGAAGAGGCGCTCGAGCGTCGAAACGAGGGTCGGAAGATCGTTCTCCTGTCTCCGACGCCGGGCGGCTTCATACGCTGCGAGGAGCATCACCAGCGGATCCTTCCAATTTCCCTCGACGAGATCCCGCCCGGCATAGAATTGAAGATCGCTCATGACGCTTCTGCGTCTGCGAAACGAGCGCGTCATCCTGCTCGCCGCCAGGACGTCCAGGAGGGGATCTCCGTGAAGGGAAGACGTGGAGTAATCGAATTCGGCAACGAGATGACCAAGCGGGACGAAGTACTGCCCGACGACGAATCCGCCGTCGCTGTCCTGCGTGACGGTGATCAGGGTAACTCGGTTTGGAAGAGCGATGGACTTCAGCGTGTAGGCCAAGGTGTCGCCCGCCTTTTTCAAGGAGACGAAGAGCGGGCCCGCATCCGGATTGGCCCGGAAATCGCGCAGCGAGGCGATCTCCGACGTAGATGCCAAGCTCCAAGCCGGAGCACCTTCGCGACGCACGGAGACTTCCAACCCCGTTTCATCGTCATCGAAGGCCCCCAAAACGAAGATGGGCGACGACCCGGCCTTTTCGGATGCAAAATCTCCGAGAGGTAACCTCTCGACTTCGTTCGCTGGAACGCGCGGGTCGCCTTCGAGAATCTTGGCGGCCCCGAGCAGCGACAAGAGGATGTCGAGATCGGTATCGATCAGGGCTCGCTCCATAGCCGGTGACAGGCGGCCATTCGAGTCTTTCGGGAACCGATCGAGTATGGCCTTGCGGATCGCGCCGCGGGTCCACTCGCCGATATCGACCGCTTGGGAGCCGGTAAGTACGAGCTCGTCCGACCTGATCACCCTGTTGCGGTTGTCGCTCAGCACGGCGCCATACGTTCCGCGCGGGACATGCCGGTGTGTCCCTTCAGTGAGCGTCCGAAAAGTCCGATCTTCCCTTCCTTGGATGGTAAGCGAGGTATCCGGCGGGACGGTGATGATTGTCGTCTCCTGGGATTGATCCGGCGGAGCCCGCGTCGGATCCAGCGAAAACGTTGCTTCGGCGTCTTCGTAAAGCGTTAGAACCGCCTCCTTGGGCGATGTGCCGGGGCCGCCCAGATCGAGCGTGATCCTGTAGGTATCGGGCGGAACGTCAAAACTTCCGGACGCTCCGTTCAGCGGCTCGCGCAGGTGAGTCCTTTCTCCTTCGAAGAACGCCGTACCTGCAGCTTTCCCGCCGACCACGCGGATCGTGCATCGCGACAGGGGCGGCGGCTTCAACGTGAGGATCAGACCGGAGGCATCTCCACCATCTCCATTTACGCTTTGATGAATCTTGCGGTTAAGGCGTTGTTTGACGAAGTCGCGGAGAGTATCGAACCGCACCACCATCGCGCCGGGATCGGACCGGTCCCAGGCCTTCGCTGTGCCGTGACCGGTCAGGCCGGCCAAAAGGGCTTCCGCGAAGGTGCCGTCCGCCGGCGCAGTTTCGTTCGGCCGGGACGACTGCAAAAGAAACGAATCCGGTTCTCCCGCGCTGGCCGGATCGTTCGGCAACAAGGCGTCTGGCGGCTGGATCACGCTTGCGTCGAACACGTTGCGGCAGGCATCGATGAAGTAATAGTGGCGCCCCGCGCCCATATTCATCGTCAGCCAGAGCACAATCCAGTCGAGGTTGGCACACCGGTCTCCCGAGAATTTCATTGACCGGTAATCGGCCGCGATCAGCATGCTGGACCGCGTGACCTTCTTGTCGAAGCTGAACCCGTGGCCGCTGAAATAGAAATAACACTCGTCCGTCATGTCGCGGCCCGAGGTCTGCAGCTCGTCGAGCGCGACCTTGAGGTCGTCGATCGACGCGCCCCTTCCGCCGTCGGTCTTCGGCTCCGAGCAGAAGATGATCTGCTGATCCTCTTCGGAAATACCCTCACCCTTCCATTTGCCGGTCAGCCAAGCACGGAAGCGGAGCGCGCGATCGATCGTCCCGATGAGCTCGCCTTCGATGCTCCCGTCTGTGACGAGAGGATATTTCTCGATGGCGAATATCAGCGCGCGACGGCTCATTTCGGCCGGCCCATTCCCTGCAGAACGCTCAATGAAAGCGCTTGATTCCTGTACATGAAGAAACCCGACAGGTGAATTCCTACAACCTTCGCGGTCGAGAGTGCGAAAACCGGCGAACCCGAATTTCCCCTCGTCGTGGAGCAGTCGTGAAAAATTTCGATGCCCTCGGTGCCGTCGAGCGTTTCACCGAGCGAGGCACTCCTCACGCCGAAAGCGCCGTTGAAGACCGGCGTAAGGAACAATGGATTGTTTTTCTTGTCATCGCCCGGATATCCGATCGTGCAAATCGCCGAGCCGACCTCCGGCAGCGAGTCCTCGAAATCAAGGGAGGTCCTGCCGCCGACGTTGCATTGTAGCAAAGCAATGTCGTACTTCGGATGGAAGTCGATCACACTTTCGATGTTCGCATAGTCGGTCTTGGCGTTGGTCAGGCCCGACTCCTGCTTGAAGCAGATGCGGCTTTGGGAAGGCGCGAGCACGTTGCCTCCGTAGGTCAGCACCGCAAGCACATGCCGGTTGGTTGCGATCATGTTCTTGCCGGCGACAAAGCCGGTTCCGACGTGGTTGCCCGAAGCGTCCTCGATGCGTCCGATCGAGCCGACCAAGGGGGCGACGATCCGGCGAAAGTCGCTCCATGCCGACTTCAATGCTTCGGGCTGCAGATCCCTGTTGCTGGTCTCGGGAAGGTCACCGAGCCCGGCGTTTGCAGTCAACACGACGGGTCTCATCAGCCGGACAACGATTTCGAGGGCAGTAATCTGTGCCGGTGTCGGGGTCTTACCGTCGAGCAGCAGATCCATTGCTATCTGGGCATCTTTTTCGCTCGCGGGGATTTTCTTCGACGGGACGATCGAGCGGACCTTGCGGACCGCCTCGGTCGGTGAGTTGTCGCCGAGCGCTCGTTGGGCGCGCGCAAGCATCTTGGCCGGATCGAACGCCATGGAGGGGTCCTCAGCAGAGCAGCCTGGAATAAATCACCGCGCCGGTCGCATCGCGAACATCTTCGCGAAGGTGCGGCCCGTCGAATTCGAGGACGGAGTAGCCGTGAGGAGTGAACTTTTCCTCCTCGCCGGTGATGAACGGGTTCGGGCCCTCGAGCACTACGGCGCGGGACAGAAGGTTGGGGCCTACGATCCTTTCGGCGCAAACCCGCCAATCGGCCGCTGCGTATTGAGGATCCGCGGCACGAGGGAGACCCTTGGTTAGATCGCGCGCCTGGGGCATGCCGCCATGGCCGATGCAGCGGCCATAGATGCCGAACTCGCGGTCGGGCTCTTCGAAGATGGTACACCTGTGTTCGTGTCCCCAGTACCAGGCGAACACGCGTTTGCTGCGCAGCAGGGCCCCGAAAGTGGCGTGCGACCACAAGCGGTCTCCCTGCTCCTTTTCGATATTGGAGTAGAGTTGGTGGTGCGAGAAAAACACGACCTTTCTACTGCCGGCATTGCGCACGACCTCGCTCACCCACCAGGCCTGTTCGTCATCGATGTCGTGATCGCGATATGCGACGTCGAGACCGATCAACGTCCAGTGCGTGTTCTGAAAGGCGAAGTAACTGCTCGTCTGACCGAACTCGGGCAACGTCCTGGTGAAGTAGGCCTCTCCGCCGGAAAACATCTCGTGGTTGGAGTTCAGCGCCCGGCTGGTGGCTCCGTGTCGTGCGGGCCAGAGGGCTAGGAACCGACTGTTGATTTCGTCGAGCGTGCCGGAATAGTAGACGTCGCCGAGGTGAAGCAGCAACTCGAATCCGTCGCCGTCCGCCCTTACGGCATCGGCGATGTGCGGTGCTCCGTACATCCCCGTTCCCCAGTCGCCGAGCAATCCTACCCGCGCCCGATCGGCGAACGGCGCAGGAGTCACATTGCCGGGAACAGCCAGGGGATGTTTCCGTAGATGGGTAAGCTTCGCCCACGCGACCGTGGCCCAGCCGCTCCAATCTTCCGTATCGAAAAGCGCTTCGAACCCGCCGCTCGCGAGAGGATGCAGCAGCAGCTTTGCAGCTTCACCGGACGCAATCAGGCTCTGCAGCCGCGCCGCCCGCGCATCGTTCGGAGTGCTCAAGACCTTGGCGCCCGCGGCCTTTTCGGCGCGGCGCAATTTGTCGAGGGTGTTTCCGAGGCTGGCTAGGATCGCCGCCTTTTCGACATCGGATACCCCATCATCCGACGCGGCAACTTCCTCGATGTTTCCGAGCGCTTCGCGGCCGGTAAAAATTCGGGAGATTTCGTCTGCAGAAACCACGACGGTGGACGAATTCGGAGCTGGCGAAGACATGAAATCCAACCTCCCTCAGCGCGGCCAACAACGCAGCCGTGCACATGATTTACGAAATTGCCTAAAGTTGTAGATCTATTTAATACCGCGAGTTTCTGGCCCGCGGCAAGCCCGCCTCGGTCGGACTATCCCCGCACCAACTGCGCGGGGTCCGCGCAGATGTGGAAGAATCTCCGAACACAGCATCCACGACGCAGATGTTCATGCCCGGCTTAGGCTCGCCAAGGGGAGGAAACCCTGTAGGTCTTTTTTGAGAGGATCTTGATCGGGCTTCGGTGACGCAAACGCGATGAGCCCGCCGCAGGCAGATCAGCGGCCGGCCGAGGTAGAACCGTTCAGCACGTGGCCGATGGTCCGCTCAACTACATGACATGTGCGGTCTAGCCGCGCGCGCAGAAGCTCGAGTTCGCGCGGATTATTGATGGCGACGACGACAGTCTTGCCGGTCGGCATGACTTCCATGATGTGGACGCGTGTTTCCTTCACGGCATCCGTAAGGGATCCGCTCGGAACGACCACTTTCATGTCAACTCCGCGACGGAGCGACACCACGTATTCTCGCATTTTGGCGCTCATAGACCGTTTTTGTTCACTCTTCTGAGCCGCGTGAAGGGACTCATACCATAGAAGCGTTAACGCTGCAGCAGGGGCATGCCTGCAGATGACCCGCCGGACGCCAGGTCCAAGCCGACGGAGATCTCCTCAAGGCGCCGCAACGCATGATCATACCGCTCCCGGCCCGAGAGCTCCCGGTATATTTGGTCACCCGACAGCGCACAAGCAAGGACGCTGCCAACAATCGGTGATGCGTAGGAGGTTCCATAATACTCCCGAATACGGCCATTTTCCGACCGCAGGTTGATCCCCAGGCTGGGCGCGAAGGCCCTGAGCTGCGGCCCCCAAGCCGTGCCGGAGTGCAGAAAAGGCACCCCCTGACGCCACGTCCGGACGGCGCATCCGGTTGGTGACTTGTCACGCTCCGCCTTCACAACGAGCCGGCCCAGGAACGTCGGAAAGTCGGCAACTCCGGTAAACCCGACGCCGCATACCGCTACCGCTGCATTGTAGCGGGCGGGAGCTTCGATCGGCAATGTAATCGAATTGCCCGCAGCGCAAATGCAGACGGCCCCGTTGTCTGCCGCCTCTTCGACGGCTTCCTCAAGGTCCGGAAAATCATGGGCCCCGAAGCCGCAAGATAGATTGATGATGTCGACGTCGTAGCTTTCCCAGAGATTTCGGATCCCGTCGATGACCCGCGCACGGTCCAATTTCGTATCCGAGGCCGCACCGACATCGTTGGCTACGGACGCATCGACGAAAAACACCTCGGCATCCCGGGCGAGGCCCTGGTATTTGCCTGGTCCGCGTCCCCGTACGATCGCGCTGACTTGACGCCCGTGGCCATCGGCGGAAACAAACGAAAATTTCTTGAGCCGGTCCGGTTCGACCAACTCGAACCGCTCAAAGTGCGGCCCCGGCCTGAACAGGACGTCGATGATCCCGATCCTTATCCCTCGGGCCGAATGGGCCGCAGGGCTTCTCGCTCCAACTGCTACCTGCCACCAGGGTAGGTCCGGATCGCCCATCGATATGCAGGTGATCTCATCGTCTGGGGAAGCAAGGTCCACGAACATGCCCCAATGCCCGTCGTGCGGCTCTACACTGAGACACCGCGTGTTTTGGGGGTCTTGCAGGGTGTATGTGCCGGCGCAATTCGCCGGCTCAGTGATGGGCGTAAAGCCTGTGTTCTCGCCGTTGACCTCGGTTACGGTGCAGGGCACCGGCACCTTTCCCTTTTCGGACAGGATCCGGATCACGGGTCAATCCTTTGAGCCGGGGCGCGAACCATCATAGAGGTCGCGCGGCCGTACCGTAACGAGATCATCTTATGAATCCCACTGCGTCCCTTTCCGAACAGCAAACATGCAATGCCCCCTTGTGGGCCCCGCTGCAGGCTCGAACAATCGACCTACCACAACCGGATTTTCTCTAATTCAATCAGATATTGCAACGGACTCGATCGGGCGAAGCATGCTGTCCAAGCCACTTCGGAGTGTGTGCGGCCGGGCGCTCCCTAGCGTAGGTCGATCCTGAAACCTTCCGAAATGGTCCAACGTCGATCGATCGACGTCCTTGGCGGTCGAATTATCAACCCGATGGTGCGCGCGGTTCGCCGTTTTGGCGTCCTTCGCTACCGCAACGGCCAACTTAGCTTATTCCCAACTGACCGCAGGCCGCGCCAATATCCCTTCCCTTGCTTTGCATGACATATGCCGGAACACCGGCGCTCCACAGGTGGTCGACCCATTCCGATGCGGTCTCGATTGTCACTCGAGAAAAACCCATTCCGGTAACCGCATTCCAAAGAAGGATTTGAATAACGAGAGGTCGCCCGCGAATTACCGCGGTGAGCTGATCCCGGTGCTGTTGCGTGTCGTTGACACCAGGCAGAAGAAGATAACTCACATGAACTTTGCCGAACTCCTGTTCCGCGTAGCGGGTCATTTCAGTTAGCAGCTCGTTGAGCGGGTAATAGCGCGCAATCGGGATTACCTGCCGACGCGTTGCGTCATCGGGCCCATGCAAGGATACGTAAAGCCGATCTTTACGGCGATCTCTCTGCATACGACTAATCTGATCGGTTAAACCAACTGTCGAGAGAGAAATCATTTGCGCGAGGCCGCGATCGCGAAAGCAGTCGAGCGCCTTCATGGTGTTCTTATAGTTGGCCAGGGGTTCCCCCATGCCAGAAAGAGTAATGAATGCAAGCGGTGTCCCTGGTAGGATATCCGACGTAACCAGATCGACCTGCTCTACGATTTCCAGGTGAGAGAGATTGCGACGTACCCGATGGAGGCCGGTCGCACAAAACGTACAACCCATATTGCAGCCCACTTGCGTCGAAACGCATACCCCGTCGTTGTCAGTGTCCGGCAAGTACACGGTTTCGACTGCAAGCTGATCGTCAGTCGACAACAAGTATTTGATCGAGCCATCGGTGGATCTATTGCTCTTGTGCGTAATCTTCATCCGTAAGCCTCTGCCAAAGAGCCAGTCTCCGCGCAAACCCATCCATTTTTCGCTGTTACGAGGGTTCTCGCAAATTGCAGTTTTGAAGGGCTCGGAATCCGCAGGGTCCTTTGGAAACTCCAAATGCCAACCACGACGGCATAAATTGCCTCGACTAAGTATCCGTTTACTTCTCCGGGGAGCGAAAGGCGGCTAACTTGATCAACCGCTAGGCTCACGCGTTTTGAGAAGTCTTTGGGAGTCTCCATGAATTCGATGCCCGTTTCCTCGATTTCTCGGGCTGCCTGTAGGATCCACTCAAGGCCGAGCAGCTTGGTCGGAAAGAAAATCCCCTCTTTCGATTTGAACGAGAGTGATCGACCGCTCGCGATATCTTGCAAGGGCTTCTTTGGACTCTCCGGCGGTGCCAGCAGACTCGCGGACCAGAGATCCAGATAGGGAGTGCGCGGTTCGATACCGGCAAGCATGCTCGGAAGGTCGCTATTCACCGCACATAAGTGTTCTGGAAGGCGGATGTTTCGATCGAAATCCAGCCACAAACTTGGACTGCTACTCTGCATCAGGTCGACTATTTGGTCCGATGGGACGCTTCCATTCGGAAGGTCCAGCGCCTGCTCGACCACCTGTCTTGCCTGATG
This sequence comes from Xanthobacteraceae bacterium, assembly GCA_019748335.1. Lineage (GTDB taxonomy): Bacteria > Pseudomonadota > Alphaproteobacteria > Rhizobiales > Xanthobacteraceae > Bradyrhizobium. The sequence continues at coordinate 7,340 of JAIEPP010000239.1, read as the reverse complement.
TTTCGCGGTGAGGAAGGGATGGCCGCCGTTCGCGATAAAGTAATAGGGGTATCCAGCGAATATCTCATCCGCCCCCTCGCCGCTAAGCCAGATTTTCACGCCGGTTGACGCAGCTGCCTCCGCTAAGATCGACAGGGCGGGCCCTGACAAACTCGTCAACGGGCGTTCAGCAACATCAGCGAATCGCGCAAGAGCAATTTTCAGGCAATCACGGTCGGCCACTCTAACGACATCTGCCGTGAGCTCAGGCTGCTTCATCGAAACGTGAGCGGTAATGCAGGGAGTTCTGTCCGGCCAAAATTCCCTCAGAAGCCCGGAGTCCAGTCCACCACTCCACGCGAGCCCGGTATCTAGGCCCACGACACGACGTCGTACAGCTCTCGATAGCAGCTCGGCGGTAGCCGAGGAGCATGGTTCGATCGTTCGGACAAGCCGTTTTGTACTGTCAGGAGAAAAGGTGATGGTCGAACCTGGTCCTACGCTCTCGACATTCGAAAAGCAGCTTCCAGTTTCCGAAACTCCGTACCAGAGACAGTCGCTGACCTTCTTAGCGTCGACTTCCATAGTGCCTGTGGCAAGCACGCTGGTCGCCCGAGCTGACGAGCCGAAGGAAACGGCTTGCCCCAGTCGCCGCCAAAATAGCGGCCTAGTGCCCATAGCGTCGCGAGAGAGTATCAACAAGTGACGTCGTTTATCGAAGAACGCCAGCGCGAATTCGCCTTCGAGCTGGGTAATGCCAGCCGCCCCAGATGACTCCAACCAGAGTGCGAGAATTTCGGTGTCTATCGCATCTGGTGGAATGGAGAGGCCCATTCGACGAGCCAGTTGGGGAGCGTTGTAAATTTCGCCATTCAATCCAAGGACCGATCCATTTGGCGTGACCACAGGCTGCGGTCGATTTGCGTCGCCAGATCGGGCCATTCTCCAAGCGAAAAGATCAACCTCGGGATCGCTCCACCCACCGTTTACGCTGCCCCGATAGGCGGTCAATGCCGATGCGATCTCGTAGTTCGAACTGACCCCAAATGCCTTACCTACGAAGCCGCACATCGCTATCAGCCCGCCCCGGAGGAATATACGTAGCCTCTCGGGAAGCGATGCTTGTTGAATATATGTGCCTGCTTCGCTTCGGCGCCGCAGAGGATACCGCTGAGCAACTGAAATAGGAGGTTCGTCGCCAAGCCCGCAAGCTCGGCATTGACTGGTCCAAAGCTCGGCATGATCGAGCCAGGCGCGTGAAACCATTCGACTTGCTTGTCAGTGGCCCCTTGCTCCCAAGCGGAACTTACGATGCTCGACCTTACATTATAGCCGGCAACGACTAGGGGCACATTTGCATATGCTGCGTGATCGGCGGTCGCGCGCAGAATACCCAGAGGCTCATCGGCAGTCAGTAAGATGGCGTCAGTTCCCTTGCAGATTTGATCGACGGTATGCGGAGTGGCATGAATGCCGACGGACTCAACGAGCGTACAGGGGAAGCGTGCTTTGAGCTGTTCGGCTACGACTTCGACCTTGGGACGTCCGACATCGCTTAGTCCATAAAGAAGTTGTCGATTGAGGTTGCTCTGTTCGATCCTATCGCCGTCCACGATCCGGAGCTTTCCTAGGCCTGCGCCAGCAAGCAGTAGAGCGCTTAAAGAGCCGATCCCTCCGCAGCCCATTACGACTACAAGGCTGGCGGCGAATTGAGCGAATGCTTTGAGCGCAGTCGCGCAATCCAGACCCAAACAAGCGAGATAAGAAAAGTTACGACTTGTCTCGGGAGTGTCCAGACCAGAAATGAAGGTCTGTACGTCGCGCTCTGTCCCAAGCAACACGGCACCTGCGGCAATTAGGGCCGGGAGCAGCGATCCACGATCTGCGCTCGTTAGCCCCTTTGGCCCCTGGACGACGAATTGTCCATGACTTCCCCGTCCCATCAAAATCCCCGGGACGAGGACTCCAACACGGCTTCCTCCGGCAAGAACGGCCCGTCCCGCTATGGAAACGCCTTCGGGAGCTAGAAGAAGGTTGATCTCCGCTTCGGAGAAGGAACTCAATTCATAAACACCATTGATTGCAACCCGGCTCCGGCTTGTGCGATCATCAGTGATTGAACTTTCTTCGCCATCTCGGGGCCGAAAGCCTTTTCGATCTGGCTCTTCTGTTCGGCCGTAAGGACCAACTGTACGTTTTTGGCGTCGATATTTGAGGTAGATTGGTCTGCCATAATTTCACTCCGAGAATTTTTGCGACAAAATATCAGGTAGTACAATCAAGCGTACTCAGCTTAGGGTCGGTCTACAAGAGAAAGTATGCATGCACTGCAACATCGGCTGATCGGCACTTCTTCATGATCTCAACCCGTCGTCTATTGCTGCGAAGACCGTCTCCCAGCGACGCAACGATTGTCTTCGACGCGTATGCCAGTGACCCGGATGTCACGAAATTTCTGACGTGGCGTCCGCATCGATCTGTGTCGGAGACGAGGCAATTTCTCTCTTGGCTCGAGGCGAAACAGGCGGAGCAAAAGCTTGAGGCTTACATGCTGACATACAAGGACGCCATTGACCGTCCGATCGGGATGATCGAAAGCAGATCGACGGAGCACGGCGTATGCCTCGGTTTTGTTCTGGCCAAGGCGCACTGGGGACATGGCCTGATGCCGGAAGCCCTCGAACCCATAGTCAATGCGGCGTTTCAGGAGAAGCAGGTCTGGCGGGTTTACGCATTTTGCGATTTTCAAAATGCTGCATCTCAAAGAGTTTTGCAGAAGATCAATATGAATTGCGAAGGCATCCTACGCCGCTGGATGACTCACCCGAACGTCAGTGCGGAACCGCGTGATTGCTATTGCTTTGCCCAAGTGCGGTAAACTGCGTAACTCCGGAGCCGACGACGCGTGCCATTTCGCGCCTGACCTTGGCGCGTCTCGAGCACAGCGCCTCCGTGGAATTGCGGTGACAACGAAGATGCGCGCTTGCTGCGGGCTATTCGCCCGGGCAATATGGTTGAAGGACGTTTACCTTCTTCTCGAATCCGCTTGAGCTGCACCATTATTCGGTACAAGATGGCGGTACACACAACCCAAGCCGGTTGTCCGGAAAACGTTGATATTACTTCCGTTTTTCGAGGGTGGCTTAGAGGAGCTGGGATTCCCTCCCTCTCCGCCAGTATTGTAAGAAACCCAATAAAATCATAAGGTCACTGATCTTAAAGAGCTTTTTGCCGCCCGACTGGTACACACGGGCGGTACACATGACCTTATCGATGGCAAGTCCCCAGAAACATCCCGAGAGTGGTTTCTACTGGTTCAGGAAACGCGTCCCTGAAGACCTTCGAGCAATCATTGGAAAGCGTGAAGAACGGTTCAGCCTTCAGACGCGCGATCCGGTGGAAGCGAAGCGTTTGCATGCGCTGAAGCTGGTAGAGATTGATGAGCGATGGTCGAACCTACGTCGCGGACAGCGAAAACTGAGTTCAGATGAAATAGCGCAAGAAGCTCGGGCAATTGGTGACCAAATCAGGCGGCAATTGAGCGCAGACCCGCATCAACCGCTGGCTTGGGATATCGAGGTCGGTGCGCAGCTTTGGCATGAAAATGGCCGCGGCACTTACTATTCAGATATCAGTCAGCCTTTAAATCCGGGAGAGAGAGCCAAGCTGGACCAGCAAGGCACGTGCCTTGCGATTGCTGATGAGCGGCTAGCAGCCAAGGGAATTTCGACTGATCCTGATGATCGCCTAAGGCTGGCGCAAGCGGTGTCGATAGAGATGCAGCGTGTAGCTCAGGAGCATCGAGCATTCTTGCGGGGGGTGCCTCAGAACGGGTTAGTAAATCTCACTCCCCAAACGCCTCTTCTGCGCGTTCCGTCTCCACCTCTGACGTTCAAAGCGGTCATCGACGGCTGGCTGGCGGAAAAGAAGCCGATTGAGAAAACCGAATACACTTGGCGGCGAGTCATGAGCCAACTTGGGGCGTTCGTTGGCCATGACGATATCCGGCGCATTCGGGCTGATGATCTCGTTGCCTGGAAGGCAGCTCTCCTTGGCCAAGGCCTTAAGGCGAAAACGATCAGGGATGGCAAGCTCGCCCCTGTCCGCGCTATTCTGCAATGGGCCACCGACAATCGAATGTTGGATGTGAACCCAGGCGCCCGAATCAATATCGATCTCAAGGCTCGGTCATCCGAGAAGAGGCGCGGGTACACTGACGATGAAGCAAGGACGATCCTGAGAGCCGCCCGACAAGAGAAAGAGGCCCATCGACGATGGACGCCCTGGGTCTGTGCCTACACCGGCGCTCGTATTGCCGAGATTTGCCAGCTTCGTGTCGAGGATATCAAGCAGATCGATGACATTTGGTGCATTGCCTTCGCCGCCGAGGCTGGCTCCTTGAAGAATGTGAACTCGGAGCGAGTCGTTCCGCTTCATCTTGCGCTCAAGAATGAGGGCTTTCTGAAGTTCGTAAGGTCGGTTCGCAAAGGTCCGTTATTCACAGATCTCGCTCCAGATCGTTTCGGCAGCCGCGGAGGAACCGGGGCCAAGATTTTGAGCCAATGGATAAGGTCGCTTGGGCTTACCGACACCAGAATTTCACCGAACCATTCGTGGAGACATCGACTCAAGACGTTGGGTCGTCGGCACGGGCTTGCGGTAGATATATTGGATGCAATGACAGGGCACGGTCGCAAAACAGTGGCGGACACTTACGGAGAGTTTCCTCCGGCAGCTATGCTTAGGGAGCTTTCGAAGATTCCTGAACTGAGCTTGGAAAAGTGAAGCTTCTACGCTCGGGAACGAAGGCGCTTACCGAACGAGAGGCCGATGACTTGATCTGTAGAGGTGTTCTAAGACTGCTTTACCTCCAAAAGCCATCAGAGAGGACTCACTCGCTGAACTGCAGCAATCGATTGTGCTATAAGCGAATTATCGATTTAGCTAAGCTCGCAGTGCTGCCAAAGCATCAATCCACGCCTTGAGGTTTTGCTCCGTCAGGGAGCGCTCGGTGAGCGGCTTCTCGTGATGAGCGACGTACGTGTTCCGGAATTCATTGACGTCGCTGATCCGCTTAAGGTGGGCATCGACGTCCGGTATTGCGAACGCCGTCCGAACCGCCGTAAAAACTCCGCTGAGGGAAGGTGTTCCTTGCACGGCATGGTCTAGGCACGATCGTGTCAGGCCGATACTGGAATGGACCGAGCCGTAAACGAGTGCCCGCTTGAGTGAGGCAGCCATGTTCTGGAAGTGCCGCAATTCCCGATGCGGAACGCTTGAAAAATCGGGCTCAAACCAGCGTTGCTGATCAAGCCTGTTGATCGGGACCAACGGCTGCAGCCTCTTTAGAATAAAGGCCTTAGCGGCCTCGTCGAACGAGCCGAGCAAGACAGTGAAGACCGGCGCAAGGCTCGTTACATCCACCTTCTTCTCCAAATAGCGGTAGATTTCCAGCGCCTCTTCTGCCGCTTTTCTTGCGCGTGTCCCCAGCTTGGCCAGCGTGTCCGATCCAAAGAAGGCTTCTGCATCGCCTTGGGCATTGCGGGTAAATAACGGCAATTCCGGCTCGTTGCCCATCTCGCTGAGCAGGTTTTGCCGCGCCGGCGCGCACGATCGAACGAGATCGCTAAACTGGTTACTGCTTATCCCTTCCATGACGTTTTGCGGGATGAAAACATAGTCCCACTTATCCTTTGCGCGGGAGGCTGCCTTGCACCATTCGATGGCTGCCATGGCCTTGCGGGGCACGTCTCGGTCCTGGCGCCCCTTTGTTTCCACCAGATACAGGCCGCCATCCTTTGTCCGTACGAAGAAATCGGGCGTATAGAGAGCCAGCCGTTGATCGGCCGTGAGGTAGTCGATGCGCACGGCCTGCGGGCCGGCGTTCTTGGCGAACGCAGCAATATCCGGCGCCGTGTCGGCGAACCGGGTGAGAGCAACTTCTAGCGACCGGTTGCACGGAACAAGATTGAAGAGCGTATGGGCGGCCTTCAGCACGGGCCGCTCGTCTGAAAAGCTTGCTTGAAATGGCTTCCATGTGCGGAGCGACGCTAGTGTGCCAACGGCGCGGCGCTTTTCAGTTCTAACCGTCCGCTCCCTGATGAGCGGTACGAAGATGGCGCGGATATGCTCTCGAACGTCTTGATCGGCCAGTCGCGCAGTAAGCCGCGCGTCAACGAGAGAGACCTTTTCGCCAAAAAGCATTTCGCCAAGAAAAATCTGAAGAAGGGGAGCCAGGACCGAGTGGGTGCTTTGCACCCTGCACGCCGTTTCGAGCTCGCGAATATAAAATGAAATTGCCGTCAAACCATTGGAGAGCAGGGGAAGGCTGACTTTCATCTCCTCGACGACCTCGTCGGTAATCAGGTGTCGTCCCTCATATTTTACTTCCGTGGCCCCCTTATTTCCGAGCGGCAACGCGCGATACGCTTTGAATTTCTCCCGGACATGCTCGATCGTTAGTCCTTCGAGCTTTGGCTGTATCTCGTGTGCAGCCGACAGTGCGGGTAGCGCGATGTCTAGCGCGTCAAAATCCTTGCTTTGGTCAGGGAAGATCGTAACCGTCGTCGTCGGGATATCTTCCGCCGCGATGATCTCAATGGGAAGGCCTTCCTGCTCCAGCTCCTGCGCGTAGAGGCTGGCAAATGCGGGATGCTCGATAACTGTAACCAGCTCGTTCGCCTGGCCCGGTGGTGTCATCCTGCGCAGGCCGCGTCCAAGAGTCTGCTCGGGGAGGATATTCGCCGACGAACTATAGGGCCGCAACGGAACGATGGTGGTAACGTTCCGCACATCCCAGCCTTCCCGGAGCATAAGTACCGAAACAATGCAATTGTATGGGCTGTCGTTGCTATCGAGCTGCCGACTGATGCGGCGAATGGCCTTCAGGTCGTCATCCGAAATCGCCTTTTCGTCTTCAACGAATACTTCGACCCGTTTTCCTTCCTGACGGATCGTCTTGATTTTTCCCTTCAGGTTCGTGTGAAGGTTAATCGTCTTATGATCCTGCCATTCGACATCCCGCCCGATATGACGCAGCGGGAATGGACCGGCGCGCGTGATGACCTGCCAATTGTGCATTGACGCTTTTCTAAAAAATCCATCGCCGCGACTTGAATGCTCTGCGCCCCTGAGAGGAGGATTAGAGCAGATACTACGGGGATCGTTCCCTTTGTTGAGAGCCACATCATCGGCAGATCATCTTCAGTATTCCATCGATGTCGCCCCGATATTCGTACTTCCTTGTTTCATCAGGAAGAGTGATGCGGAGGGATTTGATAGCTTGGCGCCTCTTCGGAAAAGAGACTGTGGTAAAATAAGTATCGCCGGTTCCGCTCATGAAGAATTTCCAGCTTTTCTCT